>NZ_DAOSET010000028.1:0-38018 GCF_035363275.1 Methanoculleus sp.
TCATCGCCTGCTCGACCTTATCGCCGAGGCCGAGCGCCGTCCCGTAGACCAGCCACTCGCCCCACATCGAGAGGTCCGCAGGGGAATACTGCTGGATCAACGCGAGATCCGAGAGGAAGTAGGCGAACGCATCCCATTCGAGTTTCTCCTTGTAGTGGTCGCCCTTCCAGAAGCCGAAGAGGGTCGAGGGGAAGAGGGCCGCGATCCCGACCTGGACCGCGACGATGAAGAAGAGGATGCCGGCCGGGATGAGGAGGTAGGCCGCGCCCGGTGCGAGGATGAACGTCAGGATCGCAAGCCCGCAGGGGATGGCACCGAGGAAGATGAGCGGGAGGATCGTCGTCCGGCCATCCCTGATGTACTGCCGGGAGAGCGTGGTATCCACGTCCCGGGAGAGGGCGGCAAGCGACTGCTGGTACTGCAGGATCCGGTGCTGGTAGCCGGGACTCCGCCGGGCGGTCTCGGCGAACCTGGCCAGTTCGTCGGTATCCACGACGTGGTCGTCGGCGACGTTGGCGAGGAAGTTGAGCACCCGCTGCTCGTAGGGGTCGGTCGACTCCCCCGAGACGATCCGGACCGTGACCCCTCCGCCCTCCGGCTTCTCGGCGACCACAATCTTCCCCTGCCGGTGGAGGTCGAGGACCGTCGCGTAGAATCCGTTGTCGTCGAACTCGAGGGGGTCGCCCTTGAAGAGGAGGTTCACCTGCCAGGGCTTGAGCGCGGTATTCGGCGTGAAACTCAAGTACTCCGGCACCGTGAACGGTTTCTCCCTTCCAAAGCGGAAATAAACGCCGAGGAGGACGAACGGCATGAGAAGGACGAGAAGGATCGCAAGACCGTAAAGGACGCCTGCCGCCCCGTAGAGGATCGGGGGCCAGCGGTTGGCATCCGCCGCCTGCTGCCGCACGTCCGGGACATACGCCGGGAAGCCGCCGACCTTCCCCGTAAAGGCCGGATCGAGGACCATCTCGACGTTCAGCGCGTCGTTCTGGGATGCGCTCCCCGTGATGATGACGGCCTCCGCCGTCCGCTCGATAGTGAGGGTCGGGGGATGAGTGTAGACCTCCTCGATATCGCCGGCGAACGGGAGCGTGATCCGGAGGTCCCGGAAGGGGACGTGCTCGTCGACGAGCTTCAGGTTCAGGTGCGCCCACTCCTCGTCGTACTCGATTGGCGGCCGGACCCGGTAGCGGTACTCCACCGTGTAGGTGCCGGGGTCGAAGTAGCCGGGGTCAAAGAGGCCCACCTCGTTAGCGAACGCAAGGTTCCGGATGACCGCAACATCCGAAGGGGTCGGGTTCCCGGCGGCCGTCCGGACCTCGTCTTCGGCGTTCTTGATGTAGCCGACGGTTCCGGGCGGGGCGGTCATCCCGATGAACTCGATGTGCGGCCGGTCGACGGCCGTAAAGGTGAGCGGTGCTTCCCAGTAGCGAAAGAGCATCCGGTACTCCCCCGCCGAACGGACGTCGTAGGTATAGCGCTCGATGAAGGTCCCATTCTCGAAGAAGACGGCGTCATACGCCTGGACCTCGAGATCGCCCCGGAAAAGGTCGGGGAGCGCTGCTGCTCCCGCGACCGCCAACACCCCGGCAAGAAGGGTGACGGCAACAAGGACGGCGATCTGCTGTCGTTCAGTCATGCCCACCGCCTATCAGAACGCTATCGTCGGGACGCGCTCGATCTCCTCGCCGAACTCCAGGTACTCAAGTTTCGAAAAGCCCATGACCCCGGCGACCAGGTTCGAGGGAACCGTGTCGGTCATGGTGTTGTATTGCTGGGCGATGTTGTTGTAGGTGTAGCGGTGCCGGGCGATCTCGTCCTCGACCCCTCTCACCGCGCCCATCAGTTCCTGGACCGTCTGCGAAGTCTTGAGGTCGGGATAGTTCTCGGCGACGGCGAGCAGCCGCCCGAGGACCGACCGGGACTCGCGTTCGAGTTCATTCAGGTCTCCCGGGCCGGCGCTGCCGATGCGGGCCCGCATCGCGGTCACGCCGGTCAGGGTCTCCTTCTCGAATGTCGCGTAGCTCTTCACCGCGCCGAGGAGCTGCTCGATCATATCCAGCCGCTTCTTCATCGCGACCTTCACCTGTCCGACCGTTGCTTCGGCGGAGTTTTTGAGGGAGAAGAACCGGTTATATATGCCAACTAAGGCCGCCGCGATGCCGATGACGACCAGCACCACGACGACGATAAGGACAAGGGAGATGATGTCCACCAAGGTCTGTCACCAGTATTGTATCTGCCCTGCGGTGTATTTAAGGAGTGACGTATCGCCGGGGTTCCGCCCCGGCTACTCCCCGACCACCTCGCCGGAACTCACCATCGCCACGACCTTCCCGTCGGTATCCCGGAGGAGGGCGTTGTGCCAGAGGATTGAACGCTCTCGACCTTCCCGGGTGACGACCGGGCTCTCCTCGAAGGCAGGAGGCTCGATCTCCCCGGCCGCGAGGCGGACGAAGTTCCGGGTGAGCCGGTCCCGCAGGCGCTCCGGGACGACCGTCGCAAACCAGTCCCTCCCGGCGAGGTCCTCTTCGGCGTACCCCAGGATCTCGCTTCCCTTCCGGTTGACAAGGTCGATGGAGCCGTCCGCCCCGATCACCGCGATCATCACGCCGGCCGCGTCGAGGTAACCCTGTGCCCGGTCGCGCTCGGCGACCAGGAGGTCCTCGGCGGCCGCACGGTCGGTGATATCCTCGGCGATCCCGAGCATATACCTGAGCATGCCCCGGGAGTTGAAGACCGGGATCTTCTTCATGGAGATGCTCGCCCCCGTCGGGAGGTGGACCTTCCTCTCAAGCGCGGCCGACCGCTCCAGCATCTCCCGGTCGCCGTCGGCGAAGAAACCTGCCATCTCCGGCGGGAAGAGGTCGGCGGCCCGTTTTCCCGTCATCTCCTCCTGGGTCATACCAAGGAAGATCTCGGCGGCACGGTTCGCGAAGACAAATGTGTTCCCCTCCACCTCCCGGACGAAGACCATGCTCGGGACGTTGTTGACCACCGAGTAGAGGAACGACTTCCACTGGGCCACCCGCTTTGTGGCGCGCACCCGTTCGGTGACGTCGCGGCAGACCACCCGGTAGCCGGTGAAGTCGCCTATCATGTCGTAGACCGGCGTCCCGCTCACGTCAAAGACGACATGGCTCCCGTCCCGGTGGTGCATCGTCCACTCGAAGGCGACTTTCGGCTCCGGGTCGGCGAAGAGCGCGGCAAACCGGGCCCGGACCGATTCGGCCTTCTCCGGATTCATGAAGTCGCAGGGTGTCTTTCCAAGCATCTCCTCGGGGGCGTAGCCGAGGATATCCCGGCTTTTTGGGCTGACGTAGGTGAACGTGCAGGTCTCGTCGACGTTCAGGATCAGGTCGTTGATGTTCTCGACGAGGCTCCGGAAGAGCATCTCGCTCTCGCGCAGGGCCTCTTCCGCACGGCGGCCCTCGGTGATATCCTCGAGGATGATGGTGACGCCCGGCGCGCCGTCGTTAAAGACGGTCGGCAGGAACTTGATCCGGAAGAAGAGCTCGGCGTCGTGCCGCAGAAACCGGAGTTCTTCTGTGACCTCGCGGCCGTTCAAGGCGTCGGTGATCCGACTCCGTATCAGCGGGTGGTCGAACGCGGCGAGCGGCGACTCTTCGATGCTGTTCCCGAGGACGGCGTCGCGCTCTCTCCCCGCGAACGCGCAGACGGCATCGTTTGCCTGGACGATCCGGCGCTCACGGTCGAGCACCAGCACGAGATCCGAGGAGAAATTGAGCATGGCGGCGATCGGGACCCTTTGCGAGAGGTAGAAGACCTTGGCCTTTCCGTAGGTCTCCATCTCCACCCGGCCCGAGACGAGGAGGATGTCGAGGTACCGGGAGACGGTATTCCGGTTGATACCGACCGCGGCAGCTAGATCGGAGACCGACATGCCCCGCGGATGCTCTTTTAGCGTGCTGAGCAGGAGAGAGAGTGCATCGGTAGTGCGATCCATGTGCGAATAGAGTTCGGCACCGGGGGATATAGTGTTTTGCAGTGTCGTGTGCTATGATGCCGCACGCAATGCCGCACCTCAATGCCAGGCATTAAGAATAAACTATAAATAGAAGATAATTCAACGTATGATCCCCCAGAGTCGGAGAACCTCTCCGGCAACCCGGACCACACAGGCACAGGTGGCCCGGACCGGCACAAGATCGGCTGGGATGGGTGAACGGAACATTCACCACGCTGGTTGCATCAACGTCAAGGCTAACGTCCTCGCCGGGGAGTACTGCCCCGGGATAAACCAGAACACACCTCTCTAACCTCATACCGGCACGGTAGATGAGGGGGCCGGGCGGGTGGCACAACCGCCCCGGGTTCTCCCGCAGACACCGCATGGTTATCACACACCCGACAATATACCCTCTTTTTTTGCTGATCCGGCGGAGAAGTCCCCGGGCTGGAAAGCAACATCTATCTCGCATTAGATCGTAACTTCACGCAATGAGCGATCGTGTTGAGATCCTCGAGAGAAGAGCGGGCGGCGTCGATATCATCACGGTGAAGGGAAGGCTCGACGCAGGTTCTTCGGAGAGGGTGGAAGAACGTATAAACCATCTGCTGGACGCCGGGGGAAGAAGCCTCCTCGTCAGCCTCTGCGACCTCGACTATATCAGCAGCTCCGGCCTCCGGGTGCTGCTCGCCACGCTGAAGCGGTTGAAGCGAGACGGCGGAGCGCTCAGGATAGCCTGTGCGCAGCCGCAGATCCTCGAGGTCTTCACCATGGCAGGGTTTCACCGGATCTTCTCCATCTTCCCCGACGAAGCGGCGGCGCTCGATGAGTTCGCGGCGGGACCCTGAGCGGCACCCCGGGCGGTAACCAGCATGGCGCTCTCCGGCTTCAATGATATGTTCTTCGTGCTCCTGCAGATGATCTGTGTCATCGTGGTAGCCGCCTACCTGATCTCCCGGACGGCATCGTTCACCGAGGTCCTCGAGAGACGCGTCACCTGGAAAGGTCAGGCAATCCTCGTCCTCCTCTTCGGGGCGCTCTCCATCTACGGTACCGAGAGCGGCATCACCATCCTCGGCGCCACGGCAAACGTCCGCGACCTCGGTCCCATGGTCGGCGGGCTCGCGTGCGGCCCGGTGGTGGGGCTCGGCGCCGGCCTGATCGGCGCCGCGTACCGCTTCTCCCTCGGCGGGTTCACCGCCCTCCCGTGCGCGGCCGCGACCATCCTCGCGGGGCTCTTCGGGGGGCTGATCTTCCTTCTCGTCGGAAAGAAGTTCATCGGGATGCACGGTGCAGTCCTCTTCGCTATCGGGACGGAGGCGTTCCACATGGGGCTCACCCTCGCCATCTGCCGGCCCCTCGAGCAGGCGCTCACCGTCGTCGAGGGGGTGGCTCTTCCGATGATCATCGCGAACGCCACCGGAGTCTTCATCTTCGCGTTCATCATCGCAAACCTGATTACCGAGCGGCAGACGAAGGCGGAGCGGGACTCCTTCCTCTCGGAACTCGAGCGGAAGAAGGCCGAACTCCGGATCGCGCACGATATCCAGATGAGTTTCCTCCCCGAACGGCTGCCGGAGGTTCCGGGCGTCGACCTCGCCGCCCTTGCCCTCCCGGCAAAGGAGGTCGGCGGCGATTTCTACGACGCGATCCCCCTCCCGGGGAACCGGACCGCCCTGGTTATCGCCGACGTCTCCGGGAAAGGCGTCCCTGCAGCGCTCTTCATGGCGCTCTCGCGGACGGTGATGCGGGCGAACACCCT
The DNA here is from genome assembly GCF_035363275.1 of Methanoculleus sp. Lineage (NCBI taxonomy): Archaea > Methanobacteriati > Methanobacteriota > Methanomicrobia > Methanomicrobiales > Methanomicrobiaceae > Methanoculleus > Methanoculleus sp. The sequence goes on from NZ_DAOSET010000028.1 coordinate 5,733, forward strand.
GGTGCCGCGGAGCGCCCGCGAGGCCGTCAGCGAGGCCAACGCCCTCATCGCCGCGGATGCAAAGTCCGGGATGTTCGTCACCCTCTTCTACGGGGTCGTCGACCCGGGCGTAAAGACACTCACTTACGTCAACGCGGGGCATAACCCGCCCTTCCTCTTCCGGGCAGGCGGCGGCCGGCCCGTGGAGCTGAAGGGGACCGGGATCATCCTCGGGGTCATGCCGGAGGCCGAGTACGGCGAGGAGACCGTCACCCTTGCGAGCGGCGACCTCCTCGTCTGCTATACCGACGGCGTCACCGAGGCGATCAATCCAAACGAAGAGCAGTTCGGGGAAAGAAGGTTGATCGAGACGATCATGGGCTGCCGCGACCTCCCCGCCGGGGAGGTCATCGACCGGATCCTTGAAGCGGTCACGCAGTTCTCGGGCGATGAGCCGCAGTTCGACGACCAGACGCTCATCGTCATGCGGGTGGCGTGATGGCGGAACTGACCGTGCGGGCCAAACTCCCGGCGCTCGCGGCGATCGCCGACTTCCTCGAGGAGACCCTTGCTGAGAGCGGCGACGAGATGGTCTTCGCGGTCCAGCTCGCCGTGGACGAGGCCTGCAGCAACACCATCCTCTACGGGTATCCCGACGGGGAGGCCGGGACGATCACGGTCACCTGCACCGTGGACGACGACGTCGTCTCGGTGATCATCACTGATGACGGCGTCGCGTTCGACCCCCTCTCCGCCCCGCCGCCACTCCTCGACATCCCCGCCGAAGAACGGCCGATCGGGGGGCTCGGGGTCCACTTCATCCGGACGGTGATGGACAGTGTCTCGTATGCCAGGACCGGCGACAGAAACGTCCTCTCGATGGAAAAGCGGCGGGCCGGATCATCCTGACGCCGGGAGGAGCGAGCCGAGCGCCCGGGGGAGATCCTCTTTTGCCGTGACGACCGCGGCCGACTCCTCGAGCATCAGGTTGACCAGTTCGTGGTGCCCGGCGATCCGGAAGTCGGTCCTGAGGGCGACGACCTTTTTTCCGAGGGCGTAGGCATACCCCATCTCCCACGATGTCCCGGAATCCGCGTCCGCGCCGTCGATGACCGCGACGACGATATCGGTCTCCTCGAGCGCCCGGAGGTGCCGCGCAAAGATGGTCCCGTTCTCCTCCCGGCACCGGGTGTGGCTCGTATCCCCCACCTCCTGGGGGAGGTAGACGTCGAAGAGGTGCGCTTCGAGGAGGTCGCGGAGGACGAGGTTGTAGGCCTGCTCCGCTTCCGTAAAGAGCGGGCCTGCGAGGTAGACCCGGTAGCGGGAGAACTCCTTCACGTCGACCGCCGGGATATCCGGGAACCGGGCGAGGAACGCTCCCCGGCCCGGCTGTTTTTCGGACGAGCGGTAGGTCGCCGTCACCCCGCAGGCCGGGGAGGAGTCCACCCCGACGATGGCGATGGGCGGCTCGCCGCGCTCCCTTATCGCGGCGCGGACCTCCGCTTCGAGCCGGTCGAGCAGTGCGGCGAACTCCGGGGTCGCGAGCCGGTTGAGGAATGAGCCCGGTTCCCGGTCGGCGCCGAGGTAGATCGTCTCCGGGCAGGGGAGCGGGACCATCTCGATCGAGAAGCGCCGGCAGCGTTCTACGGCCCGGGAAAAGCAGTCCAGGTCCTCATCGGTCGTTATTCCGCGGGCACGGCACGCGGGGTTCTGGATACAGGGCGCGACGAGCACGTACATTGATAGTACCTGGGCGGCGTACCATAACAAGACAGATGATACCGCTCTACGCCTATCGGGACAATACCTGCGACCCCCGGAAGTGCACGATGAAGAAACTCGCACAGCGCGGGATGGTGAGGATCGTCACCGCCGTCGCGAAGATTCCCCGCTCGACCCTCCTCCTCGACCCGACCGCCGAGCAAGCGGTCTCCCCCGCCGACCGGCACCTCCCCTCGATAACGGCGCTCGATTGCTCCTGGGAGGTCCTCGACACCGGGGCCGTTGCCTCCTGGCGCAACCGGCGGGCGCTTCCGTACCTTGTCGCCGCAAACCCCGTGAACTTCGGCCGGCCCCTCAGGCTGACCTCGGTGGAGGCGATGGCCGCGACGCTCTACATCCTCGGTGAGAAGGAGCAGGCACGGGAGATCCTTGCTCCGTTCGGGTGGGGGCTGCGGTTCCTCGAGGTGAACGCCGATCCGCTCGAGGACTACGCGGGGGCAAAGGACAGCGCCGAGGTCGTCGCCCTCCAGGCGCTGTATATGTGATACGCCCCTCCGGATCCGCCGGCCGGGATCCGCCGGCACGCTCTCCTTCTTCGTGTAATGCGACGGCCGGGGATGCAATCCGTCCGCATGGGCGGCACGTTTTTATGCTGATAGCTGTCTGTTGACAGCCAGGGAAGGAGGTTACCGGATCATGGACACCGAACGGGAGAGGGCGCTTCTCGCCGCGGCCCACGCCGCGACGTTCAAGCCCGATTACATGACGAACGACAAGCTGGAGGCGGCGACCCGCGGCCACGGGGCGCTCGTGATCCCGGCGTTCGCCGCGGCGAACTCGCTTGCTGAGGATATCTTCTGCACCATCGGCGCACCGGAGATGCACCTGATGAACATGACGGTGGTCGATGCTTCGGCCCCCCACCTGCCACTCGATACGGTCATCGGGAAGGCGGTGGGCGAGGCCCGACAGGGCGGGGCGGAACCGGCGAATGCGGCGCTGATCGTCGCGACGCTCGCCTACTTCTCCGGGAGCTGCGCCCGCGCCGGCGTGCCGCTCGGGAACCGGAAACTCGGGGCCATCGCCCGGATGCACGCCGGTGGCGACCGGACAAGCGCCATCGCCCTGACGACAAACAAGTTCACCCACCGGGTCCCGGCATTCCCCGCGTACCTCGCGATCTACGAGGCCCTGATGGATAAGAAACTGACCCGCCTCGATGGGGCGGTCCTGCCGCCCTTCGTCGCCGGTGGGGGCGTCATGGGCCACGCCGCCCTCGGCGAGGATTACAACATCCCCGAACTTGCCCGGAACGCCGCGAAGGTCGGGACCGAAGCGATGATGCGGAGCATGGAGGGTGCCGGGACGACCCCCTACCCCCTCTGGCCGGCCCTGATCGCCTCGGCGGTGACGATGGAGCTCGTCCACCCCGACGCCCTGCTCGGTGAGGAGTTCGGGAAGTTCGGTGAGATCGACTCGGCCTACCTCGCCGGGAAAGGGGCCGTCGAGGCGGCGAACCTCCCGGAGAAGATCCACATGCGGGGGACCGGAGAGGAGTTCGACACCGCCCGGATTGTCGGCGACTTCGGGCTGATCTTAAAGGACGTCGGCGGGCCGTCGGTGATCGGGTCGATGGTCACAAACGAGCTCTTCGCCGGGTTCCAGGAATCCGCCGTCATCGGGGCCGGGTTCTCCGGCGGGCCGGTGAACGTCCCCCTCGGCCACCTCGCCGGCGACATCCTGCCGGCGCTCCGGCTGCTGCTCGCGAACGGCGGCGACGTGGAGCGAACCGCGGCGGCGATCCGGGACTACAAGATGCAGTCCTTCATCGACCCGGAGCTCGCCCTCTGCGCCTTAAACACCATCGTCAGGAAGGCAGAAGTCGTGAACCGCGGTTCGGTCTCGGAAGCATGCATCCGGGCGAGCGAGGCGGTGCGGGACCGGGCGATCTACCGGCGGGCGGTGAAGGTCTACGAGATGCTCAAAGCGGGCAGATCCCTGGAAGATGCCGCAGGGGCCCTCGACGACGAGCGGAGAGCCCTCGTCGAGCGCCGGGGGTCGGCGGCCCTCTCCGGGTTCACCGGGAAGACGATCGAGTTCCGGTTTACGGAGATCGCACCCCAGGCTCGGAGGACCGATCCCTTCACCGCGAAGTACTGGGGGTTCGACGCGAAGGTCTCCTTCGATATCGCCATCGACGGGAAGGATTACCACATCGAGAACCTCACCGCCCGCGTGGTCCCCGGCTACGCCCTCGAGGGGAAGGGCCGGGACGACCCCAACATGGGCACCGCGATCTTCGTCGGGGCCGTCCTCGCGCAGGAGATGCAGTACATCGGGCACACTATCATCAACATGACCGTGCCCGCTGCCGTTGCGGCCGCGCTCGGCACCGACCCGGCCGAGGCGGCGAAGAAGGCCGCGAAGGGGGCATACCTGACGAACGCCATCCCCGGCGGCCGCGAGACGGCGGCACGGGTGGCGGCACTGGCGGGAGCGATCTCTGCGAGCCTCGGTACGCCGGAAGAGGGGGCGTAAGGATCCTCCCGGAAGTATGAAGATCCTCGTCATCGACCCGAAGTGCGCCGGGATAGCAGGGGATATGCTCCTTGCCTCCCTCATCGACCTCACCGGGGGGCGAGAGGCGCTTGACCCTCTCGCGGAAGCCATCCGGAGTCTCGATACCTGCCGGGAGTTCCGCTACCGGGTGGAGAAGGTGGATGCCGGCGGGCTCGCGGCGACCCGCCTCGCGATCGAGGTCGAGGAGACGGGCGCAAAGGACGGCGGCCATCTGCGGGAAGCTGCCGCTCTAGCCGCCGATGCGGCAGGCCTCTCCGCAGGAGCGCGTTCCCGGGCGCTTGAGGTCCTCGACGATCTCGCAGCCGTCGAGGCGCACCTTCACCAATCGGGTTTTTGCCGCCACGCGATCGCCTCGGTAGACACGATCTTTTTCGTCGTCGGGGCGATGATGCTCCTCGACCGGGCGGGATTCCTCGAGGGAACGATCGTCGCCACACCCCCGGTGCTCGGCGGCGGAACCATCCATACGGAGCACGGTGATATCCCCGTGCCCGCGCCGGCAACGCTCGAGATCCTCGCCCGGCACCGGTTTCCTTTCGCCTCTGCGCCCGTCGACGTGGAGCTGACCACGCCGACCGGGGCGGCCCTGCTCGCCCACCTTGCAGAGCACGCCGTGAACCCCTACCCGGCCATGACCCCCATCCGGGTCGGCTACGGCACCGGCACCCGGACCGTTCCGGGACGGCCCGACCTGCTCCGGGTGGTGGAGGGAGAGACCCTCCCCGGAGGGGAGGACCGGATGGTCATGCTCGAGACGAACCTCGACGATGTCTCAGGCGAGGCGATCGGCTACGCGGTCGAACGTCTCTTTGCGGAGGGGGCGGTGGACGTCTTCGTCACCCCCGCGTTCGGGAAGAAGAACCGGCCGGTCAGTGTCGTCTCGGTGATGGCGGCGGCAGCGGTGGAGGACCGCCTGGTACGGGTCCTGATGGAGGAGACCGGGACGCTCGGTGTCCGGGTGCACGAGTTCCGGAAAGTGGTCGCGGACCGGCACAGGGAGGAACTTCTGGTCAGCCTTGGCGGCAGGGAGTACCCTATCCGGGTGAAGACCTCGACCGTGAACGGCAGCCTGATCGCGGAGAAACCCGAGTACGAAGATCTCGCGGCGATTGCACGGGATCAGGCCCTCCCCCTCCGCTTCGTGAACGACGAGGTCAGGCTGTACCTGTCTCGAAGAAGAGAGCGCACCGCGCCAGAAGGTGGTGCGGGGGGTGAATACCCACCCGACCGCCGAAACGTGCTGAACGCCGCACGCGACGAGTGAGTGCAGACACCTTCCTACAGGAAGTGTCCCACTCGCGTTTACAGTTCTCTCATGTCACCGGGGTAATAGTTCCCCAAGCTATTAGATGACGCACTCGATATTTATACGATTCTATTTCGTATCGCCCGCAAACCTCTTTTTTGCCGTAATTATCCGAAAGCCTTTAGAATGGCCCTGCGTTTTCGGAACAGTTCTTGCATCAGTTCCGGGGATGGTGAAATAAACCATAAATTTGCAGAATATCATAGAAATAATCGTTCTTTGCCGTCAGCCGCCGGGCTTACGCTCGAAGAAGCGCGCCATCTGCCTCGCATCATCGAGCATGGTATGATCGTTGTTGAAGAAGACATACGCCCGTTTCGGACCGATGGCAACGATCCTATCCCGGATTGCGGCGAGTTCGCCGCCCGTATAGTCGTGCCGGTACCAGCCCTCCCGCCCGTGCATCCGGAGGTAGACGGCATCAGCGGGGAATATACGCTCCCTGAAGTCCGGGGAGTCGACCGAGACCAGGACCGCCGCTTCCTGCAGTCGCCGGCACGCCTCGTCGTCACCGAGCACCGTGGGGTTCCGGACCTCCACGGCACACCGCGCTCCGAGATCGACCGCCCTGATAAACGTGATGAGGCGGTCGAGGTCCGCGAACGCCGGCGGGGCCTGAAACAGGTAGAAATCGATGAGGTCGTCGAGGGGATGGAATCTCTCGCGGAACCGCTCCCAGACAGGGATCGCTTTCTCGTTGAACCGGTGCCGGTGGGTGACCGACCGGTTCACCTTGACGCTCCACCGCAGCCCCGATCCCGCACGGGCCCACGCGAAGACGGTCTTCTCCGACGGGAACCCATAGAAACTCGCGTTCAGCTCGACAGCGTCGAGACCCGACTGCTCCACGAACCACGCGAGGCTGCCGCCCCGGTTCCACGCGTACGCCCATCCGCTCGTGCCGACATGGACCTCCATGCGGTGAGTGCCGGCGGGCAAGCCCGATAATGTTTGGGATCGCCGGGCTGCAGGCGGGTTTACGCCCGAGATCACGCACACTGCCCGATGGCGTCATCCGGTCGTCGTCACGCCTCGTTCTGTCGAACTACCCGTTAGCAATGTATACCATTTAATAATACGGCCTGATAATTTCGATTATGCGCGTAACTCCACTAATCGTCATCCTTCTCATCGCCGTCACGGTGCTCGGAGCAGGCTGTATGGAAGGGGGTCAACCTCCTCTGCAGGCGACAGAGGAGGCTGTCCTCCAGGATGCCGTCTCGGGAATAAACCACGAACTTGAAACGGTCAGGGCCTCAATCGCCGAGAGCGCCCGGGTCCTCGGCGAGACCGGGCTCGCGAGCACCGCCGGGAAAGAGGCGGTGCGGCAGACAATGCTGGACCACCCCTGGACGGAGTCGACCCTGGTGATAACAAAAGACGGTATCGTGGCTATGGCCGTGCCCGACAACTATGCGGGACTTGTGAACGTGAGCCTCACGGCTCATCCCGTGACGCAGAAGACGATCCGGGAGCAGGTGCCGAGCGTCAGCGAGGTCTTCCCCCTGGAGGAAGGGTTCTCCGGGGTCGCCCAGAGCTACCCGGTCTTCGGGCCGGAATACCTGGGCTCCGTGAGCATCGCATACCGGCCCGACGCCCTCATCGGGCGGGTGGTCGAGCCCCTGACGAACGGCACCCCGTACGATGTCTGGGTGACGCAGACCGACGGTACGGTGATCTATGACACGACCCCCGAGGAGATCGGGCGCAACCTCTTCTCGGACCCGGGCTACCAGTCTCCGGGGCTCCAGGAGGCGTTTTCCCGGATCGTTGCCGAACCATCCGGATCTCTTGAGTACTCGTTCCGGGATCGGAACTGGGAGCGGAACGTGACCAAAGAGACGATCTGGGGTACCGCCGGGATCGACGGGGCCGAATGGCGGGTCGTCGTCACGAGGAATCTCGACGCAGGGGAGCGGCAGGTCGCACCGGCAGGCGGTCGGCCGCCGGCGGCCGACGCGGCCGATGAGATGAAGGCCTTCGTCGCCGGGGCTGCGGCATATGCACGGGAGCACGGCCGCACTGACGCGCTCGCCGCGTTCAACGACCCGGACGGCGAGTTCGTCCGGGATGAACTCTACATCTTCGCCTACGACGTGAACGGCACCGTCCTTGCCCTTCCCTTCCAGCAGGGGTTCGTCGGCACGGACCGGAGCGGCGTGCACGACTCGGGCGGCGTGGCCTACATCGCCGGCATGAGCCGGCTTGCGGCGGAAGGCGGCGGCAGCATCTACTATCTCTACCCGAACCCGGCGAGGGGGTATGCCGAAGAACTCAAACTCGGCTACGTCCTCCCCGTGGACGAGACCTGGTTCGTCGGATCGGGCATCTACATCCCGGATGCCGGGACCACGTTCAACACGAGCGTCAGGGAGACGCTCGTGCAGCGGGTGAAGGCCGCAAGGGACTATGCGCAGGAACAGGGAAGGGAGGCGGCATGCGCCGCGTTCAACGACCTATCCGGGGAGTTTGCCGACGGCGGGGCGTATATCTTCGCCTACGGGACGGATGGGACGACGCTCGCCCTCCCCTACCAGCCCGAATTTCTCGGGAAGAACCGCCTCGACTTCGAGGACCGGTACGGCGTCCGGGTGATCCTGCTTGAGAGCGCCGCCGCAGAGGCCGGGGGCGGGTTCGTCTACGTGACCTACTACAACCCGGATACCGGGGTCGACGGGCTCAAACTCTGCTACGTCGCTCCGGTGGACACCGAGTGGTTCGTCGGCTCCGGCGTATACGCCGGGGCATAACCCCTTTTTTTTGGCTCACCAGAAGCCGGGCACCATGACGTACATCGCCCAGTCCATGTACTCCCGGCCGTAGCCGAAGTATTCATCCTGGATGCGGTGGAGGTAGTCGGTCATGAAGTCGCGGTCGGGATGGTCGGGATTGTCGCCGAGCCAGGCGAGGACCGCCTGCCAGATCGACGACTCGTAACGGTCCCAGTCTTCGGGACCCGACCGGATGACGGCGGCGAGATCGAGCCCTGCCTCGCGGGCGGTGCCGAGGATCTCGTAGCCGGTCAGGACGTCGGGCCACTCGCGGGCGAACTCCGGCGGAACATGGTCCGACCGCCAGCAGCGGTCGCCGATGACGATCGTCCCCTCCTCGTGGACGAGACCGAGGAGAGCGTCGAGCGTCGCCGCAAACCCTCCCCGGATGTGGGACGCCCCGATCGAGGCGGCGCAGTCGAACGGTTCGTCGGGGACGTAGTCACAGGCGTCCATGCACCGGACGCTGAGGTGGTCGCCAATCCCCGCCGCCCGAAGCGTCTCTTCCGCCCGTCTACAGGCGTCCTGGCGGGACTCGATGCCGAGGCCGGATATCCCGTACTCGCGTCCCCAGAGGGCGAGGATCGTCCCGTTGCCACACCCGGTCTCGACGACACAGGCCCCTTTACGGAGCCCTGCCGCCCGTCCCGCGGCGAGCACCTTCTCGGGGGTGGTGGGGTTCATGATCGCGAGCGCTCCCTGCGATATGCTGACGAGTTCGTTGATCTCCATCTCGGTGGTCCTCCGGGCCTCTCGTACAGGATACGCCTCCCCCTCATAAAGCCCTGCGCACCGCTCCGGCCTTTCGGCAGGCCAACGGCCACCCCGTTCATCGCCGGAGGGGCGCCCGGTCCACCGGGGGCGCAATCCCGGCACAATGAGAAAGACATATATACTAAATTATGGTGGTTAACTATCGGGGGTTATATGCAGCCAGAGCAGGATATCGCGAGAAGAGCCCTGCGGACCCTCAAGTTCCGGCCGAAGGGCATGACCATCACCGAGATCGCAAGGGCCCTCGGTGTAAACCGGAACTCGGTCTCAAAGCACCTCGAGGTGATGCAGGCGGAAGGCCATGTCGAGGCCCGGCTCGTCGGCAACGCCAAGGTCTATGCCGTCGCACAACGCGTACCCCTATCGGCGTTTCTCTGTTTTACGAAGAACCTGATCCTGGTCCTCGATGCCGACCTCACGATCGTCCAGGCAAACGACCAGTGCCTCAGGCGGTTTGGACGTACAAAAGACGAGATCATCGGGCAAAACATCCACGAGACGGCGCTACCCGTCGTCTCCACCCCCGAAGTCCTCACCGTCGTCGAGAACGTCGACCGTGAGCAGGTGATCACCGATATCTGCCACCGGCGGGACGACGGCAGCAAGGCCTTCTACCAGATGCAGGCGATCCCGACGACGTTCGAGAGCGGGGAGAAAGGGTGCACGATCGTGCTTGAGGATATCACCGAGCGGAAACGGTATACCCGGAACATGGCGTTCCTCGCCCGGACGGCGATCGACCTCGTCGATCTCCAGCCGGTCGAGGACATCTACGGCTATACCGTCGGCCGGATGCTGGAACTCGTTCCAGGAGCATATGCCTACATCTTCTCCTACAACGAGGCCGAACATCGGTTCGCCATCCGGGCTGTCACAGGTGAGGGGTTCCGTGAGGGGGTCACGGAACTCCTCGGACGGGATCCCACCGGCCTGGTTCTCCCGGTCGTCCGGATCTTCGAGGCCCCCTATCACCAGACGCCCCTCTCGATGCGCGGCCTCCAGGAGTTCATCCTCCGTCCCGAGCCATCTTCATGGTCGTTCTACGACCTCTGCTTTCGGGCGATCCCGGAAGAGATCTGCGAGGCGATCCTCGAACGGTTCGATATCGAGAGGCTCTGCTGTACGGGGCTGGTCTGGCGGGACCATCTCTACGGGATTGCAGGCTTCCTCCTTCCTCCCGGGAGGGAGGTTGAGAGCCGTGAGACGGTCGAGTCATTCCTCCGGCAGGTCTCGATCGCCATCGCACGGCGCGAGACCGCCGAGCATCTCCGGCTGAGCGAGGCGCGGTTCCGGGGCATGCTCGATTCGTCACCCTTCGGGGTCGCGCTCATCGATCATGACAGGCGGTTCGTCTACATCAACCGCAGGTTCGTCGAGATCTTCGGCTCCGAGCCGGAGATTACGACCACAGCCGCCGAATGGGTCCGGCAGATCTTTCCCGACGATGCTTACCGCCAGGAAGCCATCGATGCCTGGCACACGGACCTTGAACGGTCGGTCCCGGGCCAGGTCAGGCCCCGGACGTTCACCATCCGGGACCGGAACGGGGCGAAGAAGACGGTCCTCTCCCGCGCCGTAACGCTCTGTGACGGGACAGAGTACGTCACCTGCGAGGATATCACCGAAGAGGCGCGGGCCTACCGCCTCCTCGTCGCGGATATCGCCGACCTGCGGCGGCGCGAGCAGCAGATGCTCCTCAAAGACCGGGCGATCGCCTGCACCCGCCGTGCGGTCGCGCTCCTCGACCCGGACGGGGTGGTGACCTACGCGAACGCCGCATACCTCGCCCTCTGGGGTTACCCAACCGCAGAGGGGGTGCAGGGCTCCGACTTCTCCCGGTTCTGGGAGAAACCGGAGGAGATCCGGAAGATCATCCGGACAGTTATCGAGGGCGGGAGCTGGCATGGTGAGGAGATCGGCGTCCGGAACAACGGTGAGAAGTTCCAGGTGGACCTTCTCGGGACACCGATCGTCAGCGAAAACGGCAGGGTGCTCGGCATGATGGCGGCGGCGACTGCCCGAAGGGCAGGAGCCTGAGCACCGGAGGTGCGAGCGGCGACGGCTCGTTAGAGCCGGAGCTCGAGGAAACGCGAAGTGTTTCTGAGCGGCGACTGCCCGCAGGGTGCGACGGACAACGTCCGGAGCATGAGAAGCCGTTAGGCTTCGAGCAGGAGCCTGAGAAAACGCGAAGCGTTTCTGAGCGGCGACGCACCGACCACCCAAAAGAGGTATAAAAACGTATGCCCGGCACTGCCGTTCCGCAGTACTGCACGGCAGATCTGGTTCGTAAAGGCTTATTGTAGTCCCGTGACACCCCGCACCTGTCAGAGGAGGTAAGGAGATGCAGAAGACCATCGAGAGGAGAGAGGCAACGGAGGAGAGCACGGCGGAGGTCCGGGAGCTGATGCATGTGATGCTCAACGCCGACACCTACACCAGCCTGCAGGCCGTCAGCGCCCTCGGGGCCGTCGGGGCGTCGGCGGTCGGGCCGCTGGTGCAGGCCCTGCTCGCCACCGACAGCGACGCACGCTGGACCGTGGCGATGGCGCTCGCCCGCACCGGGGCCGAAGCGGTCGAGCCGCTCATCGGGGTCGTGCTCGTCGCGGACGACGAGATCAAGAACCCGGCAGTCTGGGCGCTCGCCGAGATCGGTGACGCCCGGGCGGTCGATCCGCTCGTCGGCATCCTCCGGACCAGCCGGTCCGAGTGCTGCCGGGCCCTGACCGCCGCAGCCCTGCTGAAACTGGGCGACCCGGCGGGGATCGCCGAGGTCGAAAAGGCGTTCAGCCAGTCGGACGAGGGGTTCCCGGGCCTTGTGATGGAAGCCTTCGAGGGAACGTGAACCGTCCCCTCCCGAAACAACTCTTTTCCTGTCGGCCGGAATGTGACGGATGAGAAACTACTAATAGCGCCATATCCGAAGAGATCAGTATGCAAAGGCGCCTTATCCTGCTCTTCGTCCTCCTCGCGGCTGCCGCCGTCGCCGGCGGGTGCACGGCGCCTGAGGATACCCCGGGTGCCCCGACGCCGCCCCCCGCACCGGCACCCGCAGAGGCCCAGATCGTGGGGGCAGGCCTCCCGGCCCCCACACCGGCCGCGCCCGCCCGGGCGGACACGGTGCCCCGGAGCGTCGGGTTCGTCGACCCGCGGACCTACCATATCCCGGCCCCGACACCCGCGATCACGATGGTGGGGCAGCCGGACGACCTCCGGGTCTCAGAGAGGCTGGTCGGCTACGCGACCGCATCGAGCGACCGCCCTCCCGGCGTCCTCGCCACCGAGACCTATCACATCCCCTTCCCCTACTGGGCCGTCAACGTGACCGCGGTCCCGATGAACGAGCATGCCTGGCTCGCGATCGAGATCTACGAGAAGGGCGACCCCAACCGGGTCGTCCACGCCGTCCGATACTCCCGGCAGGATTTCCCGTACTCGGAGGGAAAGTTCGGCGAGAAGAAGGAGGGGTTCACGATCCTCGAAGGCTACAGGGACTACTATTTCATCACCCGTTCAGGGGCCTTGAAGTCGCTTGAGATCTCCGTCCTGGTCCCGGAGAAGTACCTGGTCTAGGCGGGAGGAACCGTCTCCCCTTCCTCTGCGGCACGGAGCTCGCGCTCGTAGTCCGCCATCGCGGCGGCGTACTCCCCCCATGCCTCATCAGCTCTCGCGAGGTTCTCTTTTGCCGCGGAGTAGGCTTTCGCGTCGTAGGCGCCGGCGGCCGACGACCAGAGGGAGAATGCGCGGACCAGGCTGTCGAGACCCCGGACGTAGGCCGACTGCGCGCCCGCATACGCGATCGGGACCGCATCAGCAGCGACGGCCTGCCGGTGATAGGCCGAGACCCCCTTCCCGTACTCCGCGACGGCCACAAACTCCCGCGTGCGGCCGTCGATCTCACCGAGCGGGAGATGATCCGGGGAGGCGCGCATATACGCCGATATCTTCTCCGAGACCAGGAAGAGATCAGCCTCCGAGGCCGCGACGCGGGCGCCGAAGACCGCAACCTGGCGCTCGTCGGTGTAACCGAGGAAGAGCATCCACCCGATGAATGCAAGGGCTATCACGGCGGCCGCAACCCCGGCGGCGACGAGCGCCCGTCGCCGGTCGATGGCGATCTTCGGGAGACCGGGAAGGGTCAGGTCCATGCCCCTCACACCCCTCCCGCCGGCAGCCGGACCGGGCGGATATGGTACCCGGCAGGCTCGATGATGTAGCGGAGCGGGATGATCTCCGGCGTCCTCGACCTCACGCTCTGGAGCGGCCCGTCCTGGGTATCCCCGATGGGGAACGGCTTTCCCCTGAGGGCCGGAGAGCCGGGCGTGACGTTCTCCGCGACAAAACCCGTCCCTTCGAGATAATAGTAGTGCTTCCCCTCATGCACGAAGTAGCGCGGCGTGTACTTCGCGTAATAGGGGTTGAACCCCTCCATCCGGATCCCGATCGCCATATGGTCCGGGTACCTGAGCAGCACCGCATCATAGTCGAGGACGTCGAGGAGCCCCGCCATGAGGATAGCTGCATCCTCGCAGTCCCCCTTGCCGTCGACGAGCGTCTCGACGGGGTATCTGGGGTACTCGACGCCGCCTTTCACATGCCGGGCATGTCGGGGAAGGACGCCTTCGGTATAGGAGGCCGTGCTGTTGTCGGGCGCATACGGGATCTGCTGGACAAAGAAGACGAGGTTCATCAGCCGGTAGTACTCCTCTTCCGGGTTGGCGGTCGGCGGCGCGATCCGCCCCGCAAGGTCCGCGAGGAACGGCCGGTCGGCATCCGCGAGGGCGTAACGCCCCCAGGCAAGCGCGTCTGCAAAGCGCGGGGTCGCCCGGTGCTCGAGGAAGAGTGCCTCCGGGACCCGGACCTGCGTCGTATGGACACCGCCGTCGATGGCCGTCCAGCGGAACGTCCGGGTATAGACCTCGCCCTCCTCCGGGAAGGGCGTCGCCGTCGGCGCCGGCGTGGGAGGGACGTAGGCGGGTGGTGCCGGGGTCGGCACCGGTCCGGGGGAGACAGAACCTATCGGCTCCCCGAGAAGGGCGGGTTTCACTACGAGGGCGACGACCAGGATCACAAGTCCGCCCGCGAGAACCGGGATAACGTCCTTCCAATCCATCTCCGGGGTCCCGCCGCGTATCGGCAATAGATTATGAGCGGCCGCCCGCTAAAAAGATTGACTCACGATCACTGCCGGTTCTCAAGGCCCGCTTCCCGGACGAGACAGTCACCCTTCATGCCCCCGGATCCTCGTCGCAGACCTCAAACGCCGGAGGGTAGACGACGGTCCCCCCCGGGGTGCCGGGCCGGAGCTCGAGCGCCATGAACGCCTCGTCCGGGACGGGGAACGGCGCCGCAAAACCCTTCTCGTGCGCCGGGGAGAACCCGAACCGGGGGTAGTAATCGGGATGCCCGAGGACGATGACGGCGCCGTAGCCGAGCCGCCGGGACTCGGCGAGCCCGGCGAGGACGAGCGCGGACCCGACCCCCTGCCGCTGGAAGGCGGGGTCCACCGCCACCGGGGCGAGCGCAAGGACCGTGCCGCCGCCGGTCGTCTCCGTGGGAGTGAAGAGGATGTGGCCGACGACCCGGCCGGCCGTCTCCGCGACCAGGGAGAGCGCCGGGACGAACTCCGGCGACTCCCGGAGCACATCGACCAGCCGGGCCTCGTTCTCACGTCCGAACGCACGCCGGACCACGTTGTGGATTGCCGGGTAGTCGTCGCTCGTCTCAGGCCGGATGATCGGCGGAAGGGATGCCATATGCCCGTGTGTACCCCGCTGCCCTATCAACCTGCGTAAATCGGTCAGCGGGGGGCGCAGGGCTCCTCGAGGCCTGCCATCTGCCGTGCCGGCCCGGCCGCATACGTGCAGACCGAGGGGTAGTAGTGCGTGACGTAGTCCTTGAGCATCCGGATGGAGGAGTACTGCGGGGCGATGCTCTTGATCGACTCCTTCATCATCCGGACCCACTTATGCGGGACGTCGTCCATCGTCCGCGAGTAGTAGAGCGGCGCGACCTCGTTCTCGATGAGGTCGTAAAGGATCTCCGCATCCGCCCGGTTGTTCCCGGGACCGCCGTGACCCTCAAACCCCCAGCCGTTTCTCCCGTTGTAACCCTCGACCCACCAGCCGTCGAGGACCGAGAGGTTCAGCACGCCGTTCATCCCCGCCTTCATGCCGCTCGTGCCGCTCGCCTCCATGAGCGGGATGGGGGTGTTCATCCAGACGTCGACGCCGTGGACCATGTAGCGCGCAAGCTGCTCCCCGTAATCCTCGACGAACGCAATCCGGCCCCCGAACCGGGGATCCTGGGAGTACTGATAGATCTTCTGCAGGATACGCTTGCCCCGCTCATCTCCCGGGTGGGCCTTCCCGGCGAAGATGAACTGCACCGGCCTCCAGCGATTGTTCACGATCCTATCAAGCCGGTCCAGGTCCTCGAAGATGAGGTCCGCCCGTTTGTACTCGGCGAACCGGCGGGCAAACCCGATCGTCAGCGCCGAGGTGTCGAGCATGAGCCCTTCGGCGGCAAGGTTCGCCGGCTCCTCCCGGTGACCGGACCACTTGAGGCGCTTCCGCTCCCGGATCCGGGCAAAGAGTTTCATCTTCAACCACTGGTGCTCGCGCCAGAGCTCTGCGTCCGTGACCTCGTCGACGACCTCCCAGATGGCCGGGTTGTCGTAATCCTCCCGCCAGTTCGGGTAGACCGAGTCCATGTACCGGTCAAAGAGTGCCTCGATCCGGTGGTTCAGCCACGAAGGCACGTGGACGCCGTTCGTGATGGCGTCGATCGGGATCTCCTCGAGGGGCAGATCGGGCCAGAGAGGCTGCCACATCTCCCGGGCGACCTCGCTGTGTTTCTGCGAGACGCCGTTATGGAACCGGCTCATCCGGAGGGCGAAGGCGGTCATGTTGAACCCGGCACCGGGGTTGTGCGGGTCCTCGCCGAGCGCCATGAACTCGTCCCAGGAGAGATTGAGCGACGGGCAGTAACCACGGAAGTACTTCGCCATCATCTCCTCGGGAAAGACGTCGTGAGCCGCCGGAACCGGGGTATGGGTGGTGAAGACCGAGGTGCCCCGGACCTGGTCGAGCGCATCTTCGGGCGGCATACCGGCAACAAGCCGTTCCCGGAGCCGCTCGAGGATGGCGAACGCCGAGTGGCCCTCGTTTAAGTGCACCGCCGAGTAGTTGATGCCGAGGGTCTGGAGGACCTTCCTCCCGCCGATACCGAGCACCACCTCCTGCCGGAGCCGGCACTCGAGTTCCTTCAAGTAGAGGCGGTGGGAGATGCTCCGGTTCTCGGGGAGGTTCTCATCGATATGGGTATCGAGGAGGTAGAGCGGGACGCGCCCCACCTGCACCTTCCAGACCGCGACATAGATGGCGGGCTCGATCAGGGGGACCTGCACCACAAGGTGCCGGCCGTTCTTGTCGAGCACCCGGAGGACCGGTGCGGCGTCGCGGTCGAGGATCTCAGCGACGTTCTTCTGCCACCCGTTCCCCTCGATGTGCTGGTGAAGGTAGCCCTCGGCGTACATGAACCCGACGGCGACCGTCGGGACGCCGAGGTCGCTCGACGCCTTGACGTGGTCGCCGGCAAGGATGCCGAGCCCCCCCGCGTAGAAGGGAAGCGAGTGATGGAGCCCGAACTCGCTTGAGAAGTAGGCGATCGTCAGCGGGATCCGGCCGGGGTAGTGCTGGGCAAACCAGCTCGTCATCGGCTCCATGTACTGCCGGAATCGGCGCATGATGATGTCGTAGCGGCGGAGATATTCCGGGTTTGCTGCCGCCCGCTCGAAGAACCGCGGCGGGGTGTCGAGAAGCATCCGGACCGGGTTGTGGCGGCTCATCTTCCACTCCGCCCGGTTCAGCAGTTTGAAGAGCACACTCGCCGAGGAGTGCCAGCTCCACCAGAGGTTGTAAGCGAGGTCGACCAGCCCGGAGATCCGCTCCGGGACATGAGCGAACCGGTCATAGGGTATCTCCGTCTTCATTGTGGCGAGCATTACCAGTCACACCAGATAAGTGCTTCTGTCGTGGGGTCAGATCTATCGCCGCTCTTCACGTTCCATGATCTCCCGGATCTTTCTCTCCTCCCACGCCCTGCCGAATATCCGGCCTTCAACGTAGACGCCGAATCCATGAAGCACCACGCCGATCCCCCAGAAAAATGTCACCCAGTAGAGTGCAAGATGTTCGTAGAATCCCCGGATCTCCTCAACCCTCCTCCTCGCACGGGCATACCGTTCCTGCTCGTCCATGGGTTCCGGTTGAGATCCCGGACTCTTAGACCTGCCTATGCAACGCGCCCGGAACCTTTTCGGTGCATGGGCTCCAGTCTGGGGAGCGGCGGCGAGTTCACGAGCTGTTTCGAAGGATGCTCTCACACATCGGCCGAGGAGAAAGAGAAGGTATTATACAAACCTGCTGCCGATCTTCCTTGACCAGAAACCCGGAGGAGCGTGGATTCGAGTGCGGCAGATGATCGAGGCCGACGGCCTCACGAAGAACTACGGCAGCGTCACCGCGGTGAACGGAGTATCGTTCACCGTCGCGGAAGGCGAACTCTTCGGCCTGCTCGGCCCGAACGGGTCGGGGAAGACGACGATGATCCGGATGCTGACCGGACAGATCCCGCCGACGTCCGGGTCGGCCCGGGTGATGGGGCTCGACCCGGCAGGCGACCCGATCGGGGTCCGGAGACTCGTCGGGATCATCCCCGAACAGGAGACGCCGCCGAGTTTCCTGACCGCGGAGGAGTACCTCCACTTCGTGGCCCGGATCCGGAACCTCGACCGGATCGAGGAGCGGTGCGACCGCTGGTTCGACCTGCTGGAGTTCCGCGAGAAACAGGACGTCCTCTGCAAGGACCTCTCGCGGGGCACCCGGCAGAAGCTGATGTTTGCACAGGCGTTCCTCCACGAGCCGCGGCTCGCCCTCATCGACGAGCCGCTGATCAACCTGGACCCCATCATGCAGCGGACGGTCAAGGACTTCCTTCAGGAGTATGTCCGTGACGGCGGGACCGTCTTCATCTCCACCCACATTCTCGAGATCGCCGCCGAGATCTGCGACCGGGTCGCGGTCCTGCACGATGGGAGACTCCTCTACTGCGGCCGGACCGGGGACCTTGCCGGGTCCGGCGAGAGCCTCGAGCGCTCCTTCCTCGACCTGGTGCGGGGCGATGCCGGTGCCTGACCTCTTCCTCGCGATGATGAAGGAGGAGTGGCGGATCCACTCGACGATCTTCGGGAGCGCCGGCTTTGCCTTCTTCCCGGTGGTGGTCGGATTCTTCGCCTTCGCGGGCTCGCTCGCGCTCCCGATCTTTTCGGATACGCTTCCCTATACCGCGATGGCCATCCTCGCGCTCGCCCTCTTCCTGCTCGCGGGCGTGATGGTGGGATCGTTCGGGACGATGGGGCGGGAGTTCATGAACCGCCGGTTCGGGCAGGCAAGCCTCGTCGCCTACGCCTCCCGGAGCCTCCCGGTCTCGGAACGCCGGATCTTCGCGACGTTCCTCGTCAAGGACACCGTCTACTACATCCTGCTCTACGTCCTCCCCTTCGCGGCGGGGTTCACGGCAGCGACCCCCTTCATCGCCCTCGACCCGGCTCTCGGCCTCCTTCTCTTCGTCTCCCTCGCGCTCGCCTTCCTCACCGGGCTCGCGATCATCTGCCTCCTCTCGACGCTCTACGCCCGCTCCGTCCGCCTCCTCGCGGGGGCGATCGCGGCCCTCGCGATAGCCGGGCTTGCGATCGTTATGGCCGGGACCGTCCCCGTCTTCCCCCCGTATGCCTTCCTCCTCGACCCGGGACCGGGCCCGCTCGCCGTCTCGCTCATCCTCATCCTGGTCCCGGCCGCCGCCTCGGTCCTCCTGGTCACCGTCGACTACCCGGACCGGACGAGACGGTTCAAAAACAGCCTCGACCCCCTCGCTGAGAGGCTCCGCGCCGTCGGGAGCGCCCACTTCATCGCGAAAGACGCCCTCGACCTCCTGCGGAGCGAGGGCGGGGCCGGGAAGGTGATCTTCTCGTTCCTCCTCCCCCTCGGCCTCGTCTGGGTCTGCCTCCGGATCCTGATCCGGTTCATCCCGGGCATCGACCCGCTCGTCGTCTTTGCGGTCCTGCTCGGTGTGCTCTCGGCCACCATCTACAACTGGACGACCGAGTTCGACTCCTTTACGGCTTACGCGGTCCTGCCGGTGGAGGTCTCGGAGGTGATCGACGGGAAACTCAAGAGCTACGCCCTCGCAAACTTCCTCCCGGCCGCGGTGCTCGTGCTTGCGGCGGCGACCACAGGGGGCGGCGCAGGGACCTTCCTCCCGGCCTTCGCCGCGTTCCTCTCGGTCTCCGCCTACACCCTCGCGGTGACGGTCTTCCTCTGCGGCCTCTCCCCGAACGTCATGCTCTATTCCGCCGGGGTCTTCCTCCGCTATATTCTCGCGATAAGCCCGGTGCTCCTCTGCCTGATCTTCGCGTCGCTGCTCGACCCCGCGTACGCCTTCGGGAGCCTCCTCCTTCTCCTGCCGGCAGCGCTCCTCATCACCCGCGGGCGGAGGAAGTGGCAGGCGTGGGAGATGCCGGGGTACTGACACGTTCACCCCTGCACGACGCGGCTTTTAGACCCCTGCGGGAGACCCGGGGGTGTATGCTGCGAAGGGCGGGCTACATCCAGAGGTGCAGGTGCGCCACGGTCGATGAGAGGGGAAGATCCTCTCCGATCGTCGAGGTTACGCTTGATAACCGGCGGTTCGGGGTCAGGGTATGGGAACTCCGGCAGGCGCTCGACGGCCTGCGCCCTGCCCGGGTGGAATCGCTTCGCCAGGACCGGGGTCCGGTCCTCGGCGGCGCTCACGGTTACGCTCTTAACCGGGGAACGCTACGCGGTGCCGACGACGGCGACCCGGGCGGTCCTTCCCGCCGGCGGCCCCACTACCCGGCAGCGGGCCTCCGTCACCGGGTGAGCCCCGCCTCACGGATCGCCGCCTCCCCGGCATCGCGAAACGCCCGTCCGACGTTTCCCGGACCGAGGAGCACCCCGCCGAAGATCCTCGATACGACCAGCAGATGGCTCTCAAGACCGTATCTTCCGAGCAGGTCGAGGAGCACCCTTCCCGGCCGGCCGACCTCGCCGTCGTTCTTGAACTCCGTCACGGAGCCGCACCGGAGGGCGGCGCAGTGGTGAGCGGCCTTCCGGTAGGCCTCACGGTGCCCGGCAAGGACCGGCGCGAGATCCTCCGGCCCCGCGATCCGGTAGAGGTGGGCGTGGAACCGGGACCGCCGGACCTCGAGCGTTGCCGCGCCGAGCGGCTCTGCGGTCACGCGGCCACCCGCTTCATCGTGTACTCGTCCCAGTGCGCCGCAAGAAACCCCCGCATTCCCCGGCCGGGCTGATACGGCGGGTATATCCGGCGGTAGACCGCCTCAGCGGCGGCGAGGCTCTCCGTCGGCAGGGCGTCGGTGTAGGCCGCGAGGTAGAGGAGCCCGATCGACGCCGACCGGGAGACCCCGAAACCGCAGTGGACCAGCACCGGCCGGCCGGCCGCAAGACATCGGTCGATGAAGGAGAGGGCAGCGTCGATCGCCTCCTTCGGGACGTCGGCGGGGTCCCTCGCGTCGACCAGGTTCAGCATCAGCCGGTTCCCCCGCCGGGCGACCAGGTGTTCGGGGTGGTCCGGCGGGACCGTGCCGAGGGGCGAGTAGGTGACAGCCAGGCAGTGGTAGGGGCTCTGACAGGCATGCACCACGCACCAGGTCTCGTGGGTCTCCACCGCGACCTCGTAGTCCTCCTGCGTCCCGATATAGAGGTTTTGGTAGATCTCGATCATGCTTCCCTCACCGCACCTCCAGCGCGTACGCCCCAGCCCCGAGGAGCGGCGCCTGTCCGGCGAGATTGGAGACGACGATCCGGGGGAGGGCGAGGTAGCGGTCGATATAGGGTTCCATATACCGGATCACGATATCCCCGTAGTAGCGGGCGAGCGGCCCGTCGAGCACGACGACCTCGGGATTGTAGGCGACGATGACCGTCGAGACTCCCCGGGCGTTCATCTCCCCGAGCGCCTCCATGAAGGCGAGGGCGACCGGGTCCTCCTCCCGCGCCGCCGCAAAGATCGCCCGGGTCGAGGAGGCGTCGAAGGCGACGTCCCGGACGTCCGCCTCCGCCCGCCAGGCCGCAAAGAACGCAGGGATGTTCTTTGCCGAGGCGCAGGCCTCCCAGTGACCCTTATAGCCGCACCCGCAGGTGAGATTGTAGCGGGCATCGACGGGAATGTGCCCGATCTCCCCGGCGTTCCCGTCCATCCCGAGGAGGAGACGACCGTTCACCACCGCACCGCCGCCGATGCCGGTGGAGAGGGTGATGTAGACGACGTTATCGGAGCCGCGGGCGGCGCCCGCCCACCGCTCGCCGAGGACGCCGGCCCGGGCGTCGTTGATCAGGGCGACCGGGAGATCGAACCGCTCGGCAAGCGGGCCGGTGATCTCCACGACCGGGAAGACGATGTTCGGGGAGTTCGTGACCCATCCGCGGCCGAGGTCCAGGGGGCCGGCCGCCGCGACGCCGATCGCCGTGACTTCCCTCCCCTCCGGCAAGGCGAGGAGGGCCTCTATCCGGGCGACGATCGCGGCGGTGATCACCTCCCCGGAGGACCCCGCGGTCGGCGTTGGAACGGTGGAATGGGACAGTACGGTCGCGTCGGAGCCTACCAGGGCCGCGCGGAGGTTGGTCGCGCCGAGGTCAACGGCAATCACGGTCGTCATCAGGTCGCACCTCTTGCTCTCCTCGAATTACGCGGACTGCGGGCATAAATCTACGCCTGCCGGTTCGAGCGTCAGGCGAGTCCCGGGACAGACGGGAGGTTCTTGCATGAGCGCATTCCCGGCTAGACGTCCTCCCCCACCGCCATGCAGGGATACTTCTCCCGCGGGTACCTGCCCTGGATCGACTCGCGGAGGAACTGCTCGCGGGACGGGGCCGCAAGAAGGCCTTCGTGAACCTCTTTTGAGATCCCGGCGTAGCGGTAGGCGTTCCCGCTCTCGCAGATGACGAGGAGCGCCTTTGTGGTCGGGTCGTAGCCGACGGATCTGATGCCGCCGGCACCCCCGGTTGAGTTCTGAGACATGCGGCCGGGTGTGGCGGGCAGGGATGATAGCGGTTGCGGCGGGGTGCCGCCGGGGGCCGGACCGATCACCGGACCTTCTCGTAGGGGTAGCGCAGCCTGATGAAGTCCCCGAAGTACCGGCCCTTCGACCGGGCGGTGAGCAGTCCCTCGTAGACGGAGGCCGGCACCCCGACGTAGTGGTAGACGCCACCGCTGTGAAACTCGACCTCCAGGATCTCGTCTTCTTCGTCGTAGCCGATGGACTTGATATTGGTGGACTCAACGGCCTGGCGTTGCATGGGCGGGGGTAGGGAAGTCGTGGGGGATAAGAGTTGTGGGCGATGATCGTCCGCGATCACGGGGGAACCCGTTGTCCGGAGGTCTTGCACAGACCCCAGAAGACGGGCACCAGGTCGGCCAAGCGGAGACTGCGGCCGAGAGCGCCGGTTTAAGACCGATACCAACCACGTCGTCAGCAAGAGAATCGTTTACGCGGCAGAAGGCACGAAGCGAGGGATTGCTCTCAAAGACCTCACGGGCATCCTCCTGCGGACCACGGTTAGACATGGCCAGCCCGAACGACATCACAGGTGGGCGTTCCACCAGCTGTATACGAGCCAGCAGTGCAGTGCCTGCGGGTTCCCCCGGCAACCGCCCGGGTCAGGCAGCGTTCTGCTGCCTCGCGTGCGGGCATACCGAGAACGCCGCTCTGAATGCAGCCGGGAATATTGCTGCCGGGGCCGCTGTCAACCGGCCTATTGCGGTCGCTATCTCCTCTCAGCGTACTCCCCCTGCCAGAAGAAGGACGTTTCGACCTGCCCGCACCGGAACGTCGACAGGCTCATAACCTCTAAACACCACCCCTCCTTCGAGGATACGGTATGGCACGCAAAGAAGTGACCCGGGACGAAGCAAAAGCGATGGGCGATCACCTCGGCATCACCTGGAAAGAGTTCGACGTCGAACAGTTCCGGCGCGGCATGGTCGTGGAGCTCGAGCACGGTCTCCGCGACCCGGTGACGAACGTCACCGACGACGACCTCTTCACGACGGCAAAGATTGCGCTTGCGCACCTGAACGAGTTCCCGGACTACTACGACCGACTCGAGGCGATGGAGGAAGAGGCCGAGGCCTACTGGGCGGAACAACAGGCGCAGGGCTGAGGCGGCTACCGTCGCCACGGGCCCGGCGGGACCGGGAGGGAGGCGCGGCAACTATTTTGCCCGACCATTGCAACCATAAGGTATGGAACGGCGCTCGCAGACAGAGTGGATCAAGGTACGGCAGCGGCGGGTCGTCGACGAGGTGGAATACTACGCCGATCGGCTCTACGAGAGCCAGCACGCCGCGAGTTCCTACGCCCGGCAGTTGCAGCACCGGGGAAATGACGTCCTCGTCCTTCCGACCGCCCACGAGGGCGGGCACCGGGGCTACGCCGTCTTCGTCAGGAAGTAGGTTCCTGGCGCCGCACGGGTAGCCGCCCGGCTCGCTGTCCGGTGGAGGTCAAATGAAGCACGGGCGGACGCCTTCGGCGGGGGCGATAACAGAGTGGGGGGAAAACCCCATCCACACTCCCCGTTACTCCGTCGGTCGGAGGTGTGATAAATTCCCGGTACGATTGGGGTTGAAGGGTTGAACCGGCCGGTTCAACCCACCCGGCACTCCCGGATCGCCGGGGCCGTGCATCGCTCCCGCCATTCGTCGTGGAGGATCCCCCTGACGTCGAGGTCCTCGAAGATGCCCCACTTCCGGCCATGCTCCCGGAGGTGCGCCTCATACACCATCCCGCACTTCTCCATCACCCGGCCTGAGGCCGGGTTGCGGGAGAGGTGCAGGGCATAGACCCGGTGCAGCTCGAGGACGGAGAACCCATACTCGATCACCGCCCGGGCCGCCTCGGTGGCATACCCCCGGCCCTGGTATGGCCTTCCCACCCAGTAGCCGAGTTCGGCCCGCCCGTGGCGGCGATCGATCTCCACGAGGCCGGCCGCGCCCACGAGAGTCCCGTCATCGGGGCGGGTGACGGCGTAGACGACGTGCATCCCCTTCTCAAACCCGGGCCGGTGAGTGGCAATCCACGCCTCCGCCGCTCCGTCAGGGTAGGGGTAAGGGATACTGAGAGTGGAGGACGCGATCGCGTAGTCGCCGGCGAGCCGCTGCACCTCCGCGGCGTCGGCGAGGGTGAACGGCCGCAGGAGCAGGCGGCCGGTTGCGAGGACGGGTTGTCCGATCATGCGGACGGTCCCGGCGGCGACAGGGGGCGGAAGGCGGGCTCCCGGAGGATTCCCCAGAGATCGACATCCTCGTAAATACCCCATTTTCGGACGTGTCCCCGGAAACGACCTTCGTGAAGCATCCCGCACTTCTCCATCACCCGGCCTGAGGCCGGGTTGCGGGAGAAGTGGATGGCGTGGATCCGGTGCAGCCCGAGGGCGGAGAACCCGTACGCGATCACCGCCCGGACCGCCTCGGTGGCGTACCCCCGGCCCCAGCAGGATCGCGCGACCCAGAACCCGAGCTCCCCACGGGCGTGCTCCGTCTCGATCCGGAGGCGGACGCCGCCGATGAGGCTGCCTTCCCCCGCGAGCGTGACGGCGAAGGCCGCGGCGTCGCCGCGCTCGATACCCTCGCGGAGGGAGGCGATCCAGATCTCGGCGAGGCCGTCCGGGTACGGGTAGGGAAGGAGGGTTGCCGCGGCCACAGCATAATCTCCGCAGAGCCGCTGCACCGTATGAGCGTCTGCAAGGTCGAACGGCCGCAGGAGCAGGCGGCCGGTTGCGAGGATTGGCTGTCGTTCCATGAATATGCTCAATAGCACCACCGGATATAAATTCTCTCGCGCTGTCCGGCCTCGCAGGAGAGAGCGGGAGGAAGGCCCCGGGAAAAGCCGCCCCCTCCCTGTACGAAACCGTTCCGGCTTATACCTTGAGATCCGATCTGACAGGTTTTTAGGGTCCATTCGCAATTACACGCAATTAGAATAGCCACTTTATGATAAGGGTGCGTGATATCAGTTATATTCGCAAACCAGCAACCTTTATTAATTTTTGTTCTGTATTCCATCATACATGATCAAAGTCGCGATCAACGGGTACGGCACCATCGGCAAACGAGTCGCCGATGCGGTCGCCGCACAGCCCGACATGGAAGTCGTAGGGGTCTCAAAAACGAGCGTCTCGGCAGAGGCGTACATCGCGAAAGAGCGCGGATACCCCCTCTACATCGCGGACCTCGCAAAGAAGTCTGCATTTGAGAAAGCCGGGCTTGAGGTCGCCGGCGACGTCGAGGCAATGCTCAAGGCCGCCGACATCGTCGTGGACGCCACCCCCGGCGGCGTCGGGGAGAAGAACAAACCGCTCTATGAGCGCCTCGGCAAAAAGGCAATCTGGCAGGGCGGCGAGGGGCACGAAGTCGCCGGGTTCTCCTTCAACGCCCACGCGAACTACAACGAGGCCGCAGGAAAGCAGTTTGCCCGGGTCGTCTCGTGCAACAGCACCGGGCTCGTCCGGATCATCCACGCCCTGGACCAGGCCTTCGGCGTCGAGCGGGTCCGGGCGGTGATGGTCCGGCGCGGAGCAGACCCGAGCGACGTGAAGCGGGGACCGATCGACGCCATCGTCCTCAACCCGGTCACGATCCCGAGCCACCACGGCCCCGACGTCAAGACCGTCCTCCCGCACATCAACATCGTCACCCTCGCGATGATCGTCCCGACGACCTTCATGCACATGCACTCGATCCAGATGGAGTTAAAGAAGGAGACCACCCGCGACGCGGTCCTGAAGGTCTTTGAGGGGCACAACCGCATCGGCCTCGTTCGCAAGGCCACCGGGATCAAGAGCAACGCCGAGCTCCGGGAGTATACCCAGGACCTCGGCCGGCCGAGGACGGATCTCTGGGAGAACGGTGTCTTTGAGGATTCGGTCTCGATCCTCGACGGGAAGGAGTTCTACTGCTTCCAGGCCATCCACCAGGAGGCCGACGTCATCCCCGAGAACATCGACTGCATCCGCGCCCTGATGGGGACGGTGAAGGACCCTGAGGAATCCATCCGGATGACCAACGAAGCGCTCGGTCTCGTCGCCATCGGGTGAACGGAGAGCGGGGGAGGAAGAAGCATTAACTCCCCGGCAAACCCACTCTTTTCAATGGATCCGTACGAACTGGTGACGCGAAATACCGTAGAGGTCGTCACCGACGAGGAACTGCGTGCGCTCATCGACCGTCCGGTCAGGCGGGTCTACACCGGCTACGAGCCGAGCGGGGAGATCCACCTCGGCCACATGGTGACGGTGAACAAGCTGATGGACCTGCAGCAGGCGGGGTTTGAGGTGACCGTGCTCATCGCGGACCTCCATGCGTTCTTAAACCGCAAAGGCACGATGGAAGAGATCCGGGAGACTGCCGAGTACAACCAGCGCTGCTTCGAGGGGCTCGGCCTGGTCGGCGCAAACTACGTCCTCGGCTCGGATGTGCAGCTCACGCCGGAGTACGAGCTCGCCGTCCTCACACTCTCCCAGGCGATCACCCTCAACCGGGCGAAGAGGAGCATGGACGAGGTCGGGCGGCAGATGGACAACCCGACGGTCTCGCAGATGGTCTATCCGATCATGCAGATGGTCGATATCATGACCCTCAACGTGGACGCCGCCGTCGGCGGGATCGATCAGCGAAAGATTCACATGCTCGCGCGGGAACACCTCCCCGCAATCGGGTATCCGGCGCCGGTCTGCATCCACACGCCGATCATCAACGGCCTCGACGGGAAGAAGATGTCGTCATCGGCAGGCAACGTCATATCGGTCGCCGACTCCGAAGAGGATATCAACCAGAAGATGAAGAAGGCTTTCTGCCCGCCCGAGGTCGAGAATAACCCGGTGCTCCAGATCCTGCAGTACCACGTCTTCCCCCGGGCCGGGACGGTCGTCATCCGGCGACCCGCGAAGTTCGGCGGGGACCGGGAGTTCGCCGCCTACGAGGACCTCGAGCGGGCCTACGCCGCGGGCGAGATCCATCCCCTGGACCTGAAGAACGCGGCCGCCGCCCACCTCATCGATATCCTCGCCCCCGTACACGACTACGTCTGCAGCAGGTGATCCGGCCGTGGGCCGCGAAGAAGAGTATAAACAGTTCGATCGCGAGATCGAGGCGATGGGCGTCAGGCTCAAGGACGCCAATACGGTGAAGGTACGGGACGATGTCTTTGACGAGGTCACCCTCATGGCCCTCTACAAGCTCGTCCACAAGAAGCTGCTCACGGCGATCGGCGGCCCGATCAGCACCGGGAAAGAGGCGAACGTCTTCTACGGCGAGCGCGACGGTCAGGGGCTCGCCATCAAGATCTACCGGATCCAGACGGCGAACTTCAAGGCGATGAACGAGTACCTGGCAGGGGACCGCCGGTTCTCGAGCGTCCGGGGGACACGCAAGGCCCTCATCTTCGCCTGGACGAAGAAGGAGTACAGCAACCTCGCCCGGGCGCACGAGGCGCAGATCCCGGTCCCCGAACCGCTCGCGTTCGACCGGAACATCCTCCTGATGGGGTTCCTGGGCCAGGACGAGGTACCCTACCCGCAGCTCCGGAACGCCGCGGTCGAGGATTACGGGGCGGTATACCGCGATATTCTCGATTACATCAAGCGGCTCTACCAGGAAGCGCGCCTGGTCCATGCCGATCTCTCCGAATACAATATCCTCTACCACGAGAAACCATACCTGATCGATATGGGACAGGCGGTCACCCTGGATCACCCGCGGGCATCCGCGTTCCTGGTCCGGGACATAAAGAACCTCAACAGATATTTCTCCCACCACTGTGATGTGCCCGAGGAGCAGGAGATCGTCAGAGCGATCGTCGGGACCGGACGCCGGGAGATCTGAAGACCGGGGAGAAGGAATGTAATCATGACCACACAGGAGATGAAAGTTTCAACAGCCAGGATCGGTGTACTCATCGGCAAGAGCGGTTCCACAAAGCGAGATATCGAGGAGAAGACCGGGATAACGCTCCTGATCGACAGCGAGGAGGGACTGGTGACGATCGAGGGGGAGGACCCCGTCGCCGTCATCACGGCGCAGAACGTTGTCCAGGCGATCAACCGCGGGTTCTCGCCGGAACGTGCGTTCCGGCTCCTCGATGACGAGGACATGATGCTTGATATCATCAACCTCTCCGACCTCGCAGATACGACCCGGCAGCTCGAGCGGCTCCGGGGCCGGATCATCGGGAAGGCAGGGACATCACGCGGCCAGATCGAGGATCTGACCAGCACGGAGATATCGGTCCACGGGAAGACCGTCGCGATCATCGGCCTCCCGGACCAGGTCGATACCGCGAGGAAAGCGGTGGAGATGCTGGTCCAGGGCGTGCCCCACGAACACGTCTACGGGTTCCTCGACCGGAAGAAGAAGGAAGCCAAGCAGTCAATGCTGGAGTACTACTCGTGATCCGGCGGGGGCACACCGCCCCCCGTCCACGACTATGACGATACACATACAATGCGGTTTGCAGTGGAAATGAAGGGGTGTACATGGAGATAGCCGGTCTGCCGATCCCGCCGGATCTCGCGGCCGGCTACGCCCGGTCCGGGATCACGGAGCTCTACCCGCCGCAGGCGGCCTGCGTCGAAGCAGGGCTTTTCGCGGGGAAGAATCTTCTCATCGCCATCCCGACCGCGAGCGGCAAGACCCTGGTCGCCGAGATGGCGATGCACCACCAGGTGAAGCGGGGGGGTAAGTGCCTCTACATCGTCCCCCTGCGGGCGCTCGCGAGCGAGAAGTTCGAGGAGTTCTCGGGGAAGGGTCTCCGTGTCGGTATCGCCACCGGCGACTTCGACCGGCGGGACGACTACCTGGGGAGGAACGATATCATCGTCGCGACGAGCGAGAAGGTCGACTCGCTCCTCCGGAACCGGACGCCGTGGCTTTCGGAGATCAGCCTCCTCGTCCTCGACGAGGTCCACCTGATCGACGACCCCTCGAGGGGGGCGACGCTCGAGATGGTGATCGCGAAGCTCCGCCACAAGAACCCGGAGATCCAGATCATCGCCCTCTCGGCGACCATTGGGAACCCACGGGACCTCGCCGGGTGGCTCGACGCCGAACTCGTCGAGAGCGACTGGCGGCCGGTCGACCTCCGGGAGGGCGTCTTTTTCCAGGACGGCATCCGGTTTGCCGACCGCGACCGCGAGGTCGAGCGCCGGAGCAAGTACGAGGATCTGGACCTCGTCCTCGACACGGTCGCGGAAGGGGGACAGTGCCTGGTCTTTGTCAGCTCACGGAAGAACGCCGAGGCGTTCGCAAAACGCGCGGCATCCGGGCTGAAGATCGCAAACCCGGTCCTCGCCGGCTACGCCGATAAGCTCCGGTCGAACGCCGCGACCGGCATGGGCAGGACCCTTGCCGCCTGCGTCGCGCAGGGCGCGGCGTTCCACCACGCGGGGCTCGCGCGGGAGGAGCGGCGGATCGTCGAAGCGGGGTTCCGCGAAGGGCACATCAAGGCGATCGCCTCGACCCCGACCCTCGCGGCGGGCTTGAACCTCCCCGCCCGGCGGGTGATCGTCCGCGACTACCTCCGGTTCAGCGCCGGTGAGGGGATGCTCCCGATCCCGGTCAGGGAGTACCGGCAGATGGCCGGGCGGGCCGGGCGGCCGCATCTCGACCCTTACGGCGAGGCGGTCCTGATCGCGAAGTCCGAGGAGATGGTCGACGAGCTCTTCGCCTGCTACATCGAGGCGGCGGCAGAAGATGTCCGGAGTCGGTGCGCGGACGAGGCGGTCCTCTGCACCCACATCCTCTCCCTCATCGCGACGGGGTTCGCCCGCGAGACGGGCGAGGTGCTCGGGTTCATGGACGGGACGTTCTATGCCCACCAGGGCGAGAGCCCGTTCGCGCTCAAGCGCGCGGTCCAGCGGGCGCTTGAGTTCCTCCGCGAAGCCGAGATGATCACCGAGGTGGGGGAGTGGCTTGAGCCCACCGAGTACGGGTCACTCGTCTCGCGGCTCTACATCGATCCCCGGAGCGCCGAGGTGATCGTGAAGGCGATGATCGGCCAGAAAGAGTATACGGACATCGGGCTCCTCCACCTCCTCTGCTCGACGCCCGATATGCCGACACTCTTCGTGCGGCGGGACGACATGTACCTCCTCGACCGGTTCCTCGCCGACCACCGAAACGACCTCTGGATGGAGATCCCCTGGGACGCCGGCGAGGGGTTCGACCGGAGCCTCAAGACCGCGCTCCTCCTCGCCGACTGGGCCGATGAGCTCGGGGAGGACGTTATCTGCGAGCGCTACAACGTCGGGCCGGGGGACGTCTACGGTATGGTGGAGAGCGTCGCCTGGCTGGTCCACGCGAGCCGGCACCTCGCCGGTCTCTTCGCGCCGCACCTCGCGGGCCCTATCGAGGAGATGGAGCTCCGGGCCAAGCACGGCATCAAGAAGGAACTCCTGCCCCTCATCAGGCTCCGCGGGATCGGCCGGGTCCGGGCGCGCCGGCTCTTCGACAACAACCTCGGGTCGATCGAGGCGCTCCTCGCGGCCGGGCCGGAGAAGGTCGGAAAGATCCTCGGGCAGGGGATCGCCGCACAGATATTCGAGCAGCTCGAGGGGAAGCGGGACGAGATCGGGGAGGTCAGCCAGGAGCAGTCGACCCTCTCCCGGTTCGGGTGAACGGTACAATGAGAGAAGCAGCGTGCGATATCTACCAGGCGGTCTTCGCAGTCGATGAGAATGTCGATTTCCTGAAAAAGGTCCGCAAGATCGCCGATGAGTGCAGGACCCACATCATCCTCTTTGACGCCGACCGCCTTGCAGGGCGCGCCCATGTTGAGGCGGCGCTCCGGCACGCCCGACGGTCATGGGCCGGCGGCGAGGCGATCGCAAACTCGATCGAGATGGAGGCGCTCCTCTACGCCGCGGGGACCCGGCAGTGCCAGGTGGCCGCGTCCTTCGGGATCCATCCGGGAGAGAATCGTTCATATATCGCCGTCTGTCCCCCGGTGCCGGGCGTCCGGGACCGGCTTGCCGGTCTCGTGGCGTTCGTCGACGGGGATTGGGGGGAGGCGATCGATCCTGCGAAGCGGGCGCGCCTCGCGGACCTCTTCGAGATCACGCCCGAAGAGATTGCAGTCGTCGGCGAGGACCGATTCCGCGACCTGGTCCTCGAGCGGGTGGCGCTCCTCGACGTCTACCGCTGACCCGCCCCGGCGTGGGTCAGGATGTGCCGGATCTCGGGGATGATAATCTCCCGTGCGGCAAGCGTGACTGCCTTTGTGGAGCCGGGGATGCAGAAGACCGCCCGGCCGGCGATGACGCCGGCGATCGCCCGCGAAAGGATAGCGGAGGTCCCGATCTCCTCGTAACTTTTGAGGCGGAAGAGCTCCCCGAACCCGTCGATCGTCTTCTCCAGCAGCGGCGCGACCGCCTCGATCGTCACGTCGTCGGGGGTGAGCCCGGTGCCCCCGGTGACGATGACGCAGGTTGCACGCGAAACAGCTGTATGGACCTCGGACCGGATCCGCTCGAGATCATCGGGGATGACGGCATAGTGGGTCACCTCGATACCGGCGGCTGAGAGGAGGTCGATGAGTGTCTTCCCACTGGTATCGGTCCCGGGTCTCCGGCTCGAGGAGACGGTGATGACGGCACCGGTCACAACGAGGGGTTTAAAATGGTTGCTCTCCATAAAATCTGCCAGTACCCTTGTACCGTGCATTCGACTTCTTTGTATCCCCACGTTGCAAATTCGATCCCCGACCCCTTTGTTTCGACTGGAACTATGAGGGGGCAGGGGAGAGAACAGCAGAAGAGGAAGGGAACAGGAAGGAGAACGACCCGGACCCCGGCCGATCGAACCAGGTTCATTGGAAATGATTGACAGGGATCCGGAGCGATGACAGGCTTTGTTCTTTCCGGCTGCCCGACGGGGATCGGGGTGCGAGACCGGGGTCCCCCAGGATCACTGATCGTAAACCGGGAAGGTGATGACCCTGATTTCTTCCTGGTTCGGTGCACCTGTCCCGGTTCCTCCTTTCTTCTCCGGGTTTCTTCCGGGTTC
>NZ_DAOSET010000029.1:0-36397 GCF_035363275.1 Methanoculleus sp.
TCGCCGATGGCTTCGAGACCCTCCCGCGTGATCACCTGGACCGTCGAGCGCCGGCAGAAGTGGTTCACGTCGAGGCCGGAGTAGAAACTGGCATAGCCTGCCGTCGGGAGGACGTGGTTCGTCCCCGACGCGTAGTCGCCGCAGGCCACCGCCGCGTAGGGGCCGACGAAGATCGACCCGGCGTTCCGGATCCGGTTGAGGACGGCGAGCGGGTCGGCCACCTGGACCGAGAGGTGCTCGGGGGCGATGCCGTCGACCGTCGCCACCGCCTCGTCGAGCCCGCCGGTGACGATGTAGCCGGAGTGGTCGAGGGCCTTCTCCACGATCTCGCGGCGGGCAGCGCCCTCTGCCATCCGCTTCACCTCGGCCCCGACACGGTAGGCGAGGGTCGTCTCGGTTGTCACCAGAACGCAGGCGGCGTTCGGGTCGTGTTCGGCCTGGGCCAGGATATCGGCCGCGATGAAGGTCGGGTTCGCCGTGTTGTCGGCGAGGATCGCGATCTCGCTTGGCCCCGCCGGGAAGTCGATCTCCGCCTCGTCGCGCAGAAGCATCTTCGCCGCGGTGACGTAGACGTTGCCGGGGCCGACGATCTTCTCGACCTTTGGGACCGTCTCCGTCCCGATCGCCATCGCTGCGATCGCCTGGGCGCCGCCGACCCGGTAGATCTCGTCGACCCCGGCGATATCGAGCGCAACGAGCGTGATTGGGCTCGTCGGCGGCGGGGTGCAGCAGCAGATCTCTCGGACCCCCGCGACCTTTGCCGGGATGGTGCACATCAGCGCCGTCGAGGGGTAGGCCGCCCGCCCGCCGGGGACGTAGGCCCCGATGCGGGATAAGGGCGTCGTCTTGACGCCGAGGGTGATCCCCGGCTCCATCTCCTGGAGCCAGAGGTCGCGCCCGCGCTGCAGTTCGTGGAACCGGCTGATCCGCGCCTCCGCCTCCACCAGGCTCTCGACCAGCCGTGCGTCCACCTGGTCGTAGGCCGCCTCCCGCTCCTCGTCGGAGACGGCGATCTCCTCCAGATCGATCTTATCAAATTTCTTCGTCAGGTCGAGGAGGGCCGCGTCGCCCTCCGCCCGCACCCTTCCGATGATCTCCGAGACCGGTCCCTTCACCCGGTCAAGGTCCGATCGTCGACCGGCAATCCAGGTCTCGATATCCAGCGCCTGCCACATGAGGAACAGGGTCGGCGGGGAGGAGCGTTAAGGTTTCGACTTCCGGGGCGCCGGATAAAACCACTCCTCGCATGAGCGGGTTTTCGGAAAGGGCTTTACAACTATTATTTGTTAACAACTATAAAAAAGACTAAATATTTTGTCTACCGAAGGCCCGCCCGCATGACTCCAAGATCGTGGGTGCCCCTTCTGGGCATCGTAGTAGTGCTGCTCGCCGCATGTGCCGTCTCCGTCACGGCGCAGGAGGCGGCAGATCCGGGCGTGCTCCGGATAGCAACGACGACGAGCCTCCGTGATACAGGCCTTCTTGACGAGCTCGAACTGATGTATGAGAACACCTCCGACGTAGACGTACAGATCACCGCCCAGGGGACCGGGCAGTCCCTCGACACCGCCCGGCGCGGCGATGTCGACCTGGTTCTCGTCCATTCGCCGTCGCTTGAGCAGCAGTTCATCGACGAGGGCTACGGCATCAACGAACGGTGCTTCGCCTACAACAACTTCCTCATCGTCGGGCCGGAGTCCGACCCGGCGGGGATCGCGAACATGACCCCGGTCGAGGCGTTCCAGGCGATCTACCTTGCCGGCACGAACAACACCCCCGACGTCTCGTTCGCCTCACGCGGCGATGAGTCCGGGACCCACACCCGGGAGAAGGAGATCTGGGAAGCGGCCGGTTACAACTACACTACCGACATCCAGGACTCCGGGGCCTGGTATCTTGAGACCGGGAGCGGCATGGGCGAGACCCTGACCCTCGCCAACCAGAGGAACGCCTACACGTTCTCCGACATCGGGACCTACCTCGCCCTTCAGGACCAGCTGGCACTCGTGCAGCTCGTGACGGAGGGGGACCAGCTCATGAACCGCTACAGCGCAATCGCGGTCAACCCCGAGATGGCGGAAGGCGTCAACATCGATGAGGCCAACAACTTCATCGACTGGATCACCTCGGACGAGACCAAGGAGTTCATCGGGAACTTCGGCGTCGAGGAGTTCGGCCAGCCGCTCTTCATCCCGCTCTACCCGCCCGAGTGTACCGAGCCGCCGTTCAACTGCACCACCTGCTCGGGACAGGGAAACGCGACGACCGGTAACGCGACGGCGTGAATCGGGACCGCTCGCACCGTGCTACAGCGGTCCGGGGCGTGAAATCTCTGCTGCCTGCCAGAAGACAGAGGCAGGTGGCGGAGACACCGCCTCAGTATCGGTGCATGCGGCGGTTCGGCACGGGGATTGCTCCGGGAGGACGATAGGCATATTGTTGACATCTGGCCACCGTTAACTATTTAGCATCGGTCGAACATCCTGACGCGTTGTTATGAGAACGAATGCGACTCTTCCGACGGCAGGCATCATCGCGATCCTGCTCATCCTCGCTCTCGGTGCGGGGTGTACCGGGACGGCGCCGGGCGGCAACGAGACCCCGACCGCCACGACGACTCCCGCCGGTGGGGGGAACGTCCTCCGGATAGCCACCACGACGAGCCTCGAGAACACCGGGCTGCTCGCGGAACTCGAACGGGTCTACGAGAACGAGACCGGTATGGACCTCCAGTTCATCGCCCAGGGGACCGGGCAGTCCATCGACTCCGGCAGGCGCGGCGACGTCGACCTGGTGCTCGTCCACGCCCCGGACCTTGAACAGCAGTTCGTCGACGACGGTTTCGGGATCGACCCGCGGTGCATCGCCTACAACTACTTCATCATCGTCGGGCCGGAGTCCGACCCGGCGGGGATCGCGAACATGACCCCGGTCGAGGCCTTCAAGACGATCTATCTCGCCGGCACGAACAACACCCCCGGCGTCATCTTCGTCTCCCGCGGCGACAACTCCGGGACCCATAACCAGGAGAAGGTCCTCTGGGAGCAGGCGGGCTACGACTACGACACCGAGATCCTGGACACCGGGGGCTGGTACGTCGAGGCCGGCAAGGGCATGGGCGACACCCTGATCCTGGCAAACGAGCAGCAGGCATACACGCTCTCCGATGAAGGGACGTATCTCTCGTTCGCTGACCGGCTCACCCTGGTGCCGGTCATTGCCGAGGGTGCGGAACTCCTGAACCGCTACAGCGCAATCGCCGTCAACCCCGAAGAGCACCCGGGTGTGAACGCCGAAGGTGCCGCGGAGTTCATCAACTGGCTCACCACGAACGAGACGAAAGAGATGATCGGGAACTTCGGCGCCGAGGAGTTCGGCAAACCGCTCTTTACGCCGCTCTACGCTCCCGAGTGCGCCGAGCCGCCGTTCAACTGCACCTGCACGGGAGAGGTGACCGGATAAGCGCAGATCAGAGGTGGAAGGGAGGCGTGAACGAGGTGGACGGCAGGGTAATGGAGGCTGAGAGCGCGTGGTGAACGAGAACCCGATCATCGAGGGGTTCATCGAGGCCATCGAGCTCATCGTCACCCTCGATCCCCAGGTGGTGGAGATCACCATCCGCTCCCTCTATGTCTCCCTCACCGCCACCTTCTTTGCCGCGCTGATCGCCCTCCCGCTCGGCGCGCTCATCTACTTCTACGAGTTCCGGGGGAAGCACGCGGTCGTCTCCACGCTCCAGACGCTCTACGCGCTCCCCACGGTCATCGTCGGCCTGCTCATGTTCCTCCTCCTCTCGAACATCGGCCCCTTCGGGTTCCTTCGCCTCCTCTACACGCCTGGCGGTATGATCGTCACCCAGACGATCCTCATCATCCCGCTCCTGATGGGGCTGACGGTCTCGGCGCTCTCCGGGATCGACCGGGACAAGCGCTACACGATCACCGCCCTCGGCGCGAGCAGGCTCCAGACGATCATGACGATCATCGCTGAGGCGCGGTTTGCAGTCATGGCCGGCGTCCTCCTGGGCTTCGGGCGGGCGATCGCCGAGGTCGGGACGGTGATGATCGTCGGCGGGAACATCCGGGGCGCCACCCGCGTCCTCACTACCGCGATAGCGCTCAACACATCGATGGCAAACTACTCCCTCTCGATTGCACTCGGGATCATCCTCCTTGCGGTGGCGCTCGGTGTAAACATCACCCTCTCCCTGGTGCAGCGGCGGTGATATGATGGCGATCATCGAGGCACACGATATCACGAAGTTCTACGGCAACCTCAGGGTCCTGCACGACGTTGACCTCTCGGTCGGGAAAGGAGAGATCCTCGCGCTCATCGGGCCGAGCGGCTCCGGGAAGAGCACGCTTCTCCGGGTTCTCGACCTGATCGAGCCCGCAAACGGCGGCGAGATCTCGGTCTTCGGGATCGACGTGGTACAGGAGCGCGGCCGCTGGCTCGATCTGCGCCGCCGGATGGGAATGCTCTTCCAGCGGCCGATCGTCTTCAACGCGTCCGTCTACGACAACGTCGCGATGGGGCTGCGCTACCGGGGAGCCTCCGGCGAGGATATCGAGAGGAAGGTGAAAGAAGCCCTCGAAGCCGTCGGGCTCTCCCGCTACATCAAGAGCAAGGCGACCGACCTCTCCGGCGGCGAGCAACAGCGGGTGGCGTTATCGAGGGTGCTCGTGACGGACCCCGAGATCCTCTTCCTGGACGAGCCGACCGCGAACCTGGACCCGACATCGACCGCCACCATCGAGCGGATCGTGACGGGCCTGAACCGCGAGGCCGGGATGACTGTCCTCATCAGCACCCACGATCTCTCGCAGGGGCAGAGGCTCGCCCACCGGATCGCGGTGATGATCGACGGCACGATCGCCCAGACCGGGCCATCGCGCGAGGTCTTCCGCGAGCCGAAGGACCGGAGGATCGCCCGATTCGTGGGCGCCGAGAATATCATCCCGGCCCGGGTCGTCTCGCGGAGCAACGGATTCACCATCGTTGAGGCACATGGAAGACAGATGCTCTCGGCGACCCCGCCGCCCGCCGAAGAGGTCGAGATGGTCGCCCGGGGCGAGGATATCTCCCTGCACCGGCGGGAACCGGAGCACGAGGAGGCGGAGAACCGTTTCCCCGCCACGGTCACCCGTATCGAACCCACGGCACCGTTCGTGAACGTGACGGTCCACTGCGGGTGCGATCTTGTCGCGCTGGTGACCGCGAGGAGGGCGGAGGCCCTCGGCCTCCGTGAGGGGATGGAGGTCTGGGTCTCTCTCCAGGCGAAGGCGGTCCACCTTATCCGCAGGTAGAGCATGAGAGGTTAACGGAAACGGGTTAATCCGCGCAAAAAGCGACACTCTTACATCAGGCCGCCGTCAATTGTCCTTATGCCAATCGCTCCTCCCTCCCGGGAGGAGCATGGATTACATACGGACATGAAGACCAGAGTCATTTCCGGCGATCTTCTCCGGGGCGGCAGGGAGGCATCCCTCACCCGGTGGAAGAAGCACCGGGGACGCTACGTAGACTGGTGCATCGTCGGGTTCTGCATCATGGGAGCGGCGCTCGTCGGGATCACGGTGCTCGCGCTCGCGAGCATGGCGACGGCGGAACTCGGAAACCCGGCTCACCTCCTCGAGGTGGCGCTCTCGTCGGAGGTGATCCACTCCATTCTTCTCACGTTTGCTGCGGGGGCGAACGCCGTCCTCCTCCTCGCCCTCTTCGGGACCCCGCTCGCCTACGTCCTCGCCCGGGCGCATCCGTCCCGTTTCAAGGGCGTCGTCGAGAGCATCGTCGACATCCCCCTCATCCTGCCGCACACCGTGGCGGGGTTGCTCGTCTACCTCCTCTTCATGCGCCGGGGCTGGCTCGGCGCACCGCTCTCCGGGATCGGGCTCGCGTTCGAGGATGCCTACCCGGGAACGGTCGTCGCGATGCTCTTCGTCGCCTCGCCGTTCTATGTCAACACCATGCGGGAGGGCTTTGAGAAGGTCCCGGTCCACCTTGAGAACGTCGCCCGCACGCTCGGTGCCGGGACGTTCACCACCTTCCGCACGGTCACGCTCCCCTTAAGCCTCCGGCACATGTACAACGGGGCAATATTTGCCTGGGGGAGGGCTATCGGAGAGTTCGCCGGCGTTATCATGATCGCCTACTACCCGTTCATCATATCGACGCTGATCTACTACTCGTTCACGACGGACGGCATCCAGACAAGCAGGAGCATCGCGTTCACGGTCATCCTGGTCAGTTTAGGAGTCTTCTATCTTCTTCGGCGAATGACCCGGTGCTTAGGGAGGCACGATGATAGAGTTTGACCGCGTCTCGCTCACCCTTGGCTCGTTCTGCTTGAAGGACGTCAGCCTGAATGTCGGTAAGGGCGACTACTACTTCATCATCGGGCCGTCCGGCGCGGGAAAGACGGTCCTCCTCGAGGCGATCGCCGGCCTTCATTCGCCAGGCAGCGGCCGCGTCCTCCTCCGGGACGAGGAGATCACCGCGCTCCCGCCGGAGAAGCGGGGGGTTGCCCTCGTCTATCAGGACTACTCGCTCT
Organism: Methanoculleus sp.; assembly: GCF_035363275.1. Classification (NCBI taxonomy): domain Archaea; kingdom Methanobacteriati; phylum Methanobacteriota; class Methanomicrobia; order Methanomicrobiales; family Methanomicrobiaceae; genus Methanoculleus; species Methanoculleus sp. The sequence goes on from NZ_DAOSET010000029.1 coordinate 6,551, forward strand.
TCCCGAACATGACGGTCGCCGACAACGTCTCCTACGGCCTCCGTGTCCGGGGGATGCGGAAGGGAGAGGCCAGGACCGGGGTCGCGGGGCTCCTCGAGCGGTTCGGGATCGCTCACCTTGCCGACCGCTACCCGGGCACCCTCTCCGGCGGCGAGCAGCAGCGGGTGGCGCTCGCACGTGCCGTCGCGGTGAAGCCCGATATCCTCCTCCTTGATGAACCCCTCTCGGCCCTCGACCCGGTCACGCAGGAGAGGTTCATCGACGACCTCCGGCGCCTCCACCGGGAGGAGGGGCTCACCATCGTCCAGGTGAGCCACTCGCGCCGGGAGGCGCACCTCCTCGCCACCCGGGTGGCGGTGATCATCGATGGGACCCTCGTGGACGAGGAAGAGGCCGAAGTTGTCCTGAACACGCCACGGAGCCGCGAAGTCGCCTCGTTCGTCGGCATCGAGAACATCCTTGACGGGATCGTGACGGCAAACGAGGACGGGCACGCGACGGTGGATGCCGGGGGGCGGACCTTCGAGGTGGTGACGGAGGCTGCCGCCGGCGAAGCGGTCACCCTCTGCATCCGGGCCGACGATGTCGTCCTCGTCACCGGGGACGAACGTCGCTCCAGCGCCCGGAACACGATGGCCGGGAGGGTCGTCTCCGTCGCGGAGAACGGTCCCGTCGCCGAGGTGAAGGTGGACTGCGGTGTCACGCTCACCGCGGTCCTGACACGGCGGTCGGCACGCGATCTCGCGCTCGTTCCGGGGATCGCCGTGACCCTTTCCGTCAAGGCAACGGCGATCCACGTCATCGGGTGAAACTCCTCACCCGTTCTTTTGTTTCAGCACGAGCAGCAGGCCGATGAGGCCGGCGGTGACGGCGTTCGCCGCGATGATGGCGGGGTCCGCTCTCACCACGCCGTAGGCGAGCCAGAGCAGGACACCGGCAAGGAGGACGACGAGCATCGCGAGCGAGAGGTCGGCGGTCGAGCGCGTGCGCCAGGCTTTCGCGACCTGCGGCGCGAACGAGAGCGTCTTAAGCGTTCCTGCGGTGAGGCCGAGGACGGTGATGGTGTCCATGAGCACCTTCCCGGGTCTTACGCCGGATGGGATAAATCCTGGTCCGGTCACGACCCGGGCTGCCGCCTGCCCGCCCGCCATTGCAGAACGTAGGCAAGGACCATCCCGACGATGAAGGCGACGGTGAGACCGATCGCGAGGGTGAGGACGGCGATGACCGCCGTGACCAGGTAGGACTCCGTCTTCGCGCTGTGCTTCCCGAGCTCGAGCGCCACGAAGACCAGGAGTGCCCCGAAGACCCCGAACGGGATGAGGGTCAGGACCTCCGGCGGGGCGAAGGCGACGGCGAAGATGAGAATGAAGATCCCGGCGACGATGTTCGCCCCGCCGGTCCTCGCGCCGAACCGGTACATGGCCGCGAGCCCCCCGGCACCGTGGCACATGGGAAACCCGCCGAGCGGCGTCGAGACCAGGTTCATGGCCCCGATGGTCCGCGAGAGCCTATCGGGGTCGACACCCTTCTTCGGGAAGAGGTCGTAGGTGAGGAGCGACGTCGCGAGGATGGCGTTTGCGATCGTGAGTGGGACCTGCGGGAGGACGAGGTCCCAGGTGCCGGTGATGAAGTCTGAGGGCACCGGGAGGACGAGGGCGGGGAGGGGCATCAGGCGGAACGGTGGCATCCCCTGCACGGCGATGCCGGCGGCAAGCCCGATGATGAGGACGAGCAGGGCGGAGACGTCCGGGATCCGGGTGCGCTGCGACGCGATGAAGAAGACAACGATGACCGCGATCGCGAGCATCGCGACGAGGGTATCGGCGACGATGTAGCCGAGCGACGTCCGGAGGAGGAGGAGCGCGAGCCCTGCCTGGACGCCGCGGATGACGCTTTTCGGGATCCGGTCCTCAAGCCAGGCCATGCCGCCGACGAGGCCGATGATGAGGAAGAGCGCCCCGACGACGAGGCCGGAGGCCACGATCTCGCCGGCACAGAGCCCTTCGGCGATGACGACGGCCCCGATCGCCTTCATCGGCTCGATGGGAATGGGGAGGCGGTAGTAGAGCCCGGTGATGATGAACCAGGCGGCGAGAAAGAGGAAGAAGTGGCTGACGTTCACGTCCGGGCAGACGATCGCGACGCCGAGCAGGATGGGAAAGATGGTTCCGAAGTCGCCGACGGCTCCGGCGACCTCCTCAAGAGTAAACCGGATGCCTCTCTCCTCAGTTCCGCCGCTTTCCGCCATGCTTCATCTCCCTGTATGTCAGGCCTCCTTCTTGGGGTTTTGGATAACGTCCCCGGGTGCGTTCGGGCCTTCCAGGGGATAACGATTACCCTGCCCGAACAGTAAGGGGGGTTAAGTTAGAAACCTCAACATCATCCGGATTATAAACATTTATTTTGCTCAATTGAGTAATTATCCCTATGAGAGCGCACCTGTCTCCCATACTTCCACTGCCATTTACATCAACCGCCGCTTCTTCATGCAGACATACCGCCGGTACGCCGGCGGTGACCGGCACGGCAAAACCCGAACCGCTTGCCTACACTACCTCGACGGAGATGACCTCGTGATGGGACAGAACGAGAATAACGCCATAGAGACCGCCACCTACCGGATCATCGGGACCATCCGATCGCCGTTCACCGACCGGGACACCACACCCATCCAGAGCATCTTCTCCGGGGCGGAGGGAACCATCGAGGTCTTTCCCGAATACGCCGAAGGACTCGAAGGGGTCGAGGGGTTCTCCCACATTCACCTCCTCTACCACTTTCACCGGGTGGACGGCTTCTCTCTGCGCCAGCGCCCCTTCGCCGACGGCAGCAGGGAACGGGGAATCTTTGCCATACGCCACTGCAATCGCCCCAACCCCATCGGCATCTCCCTCGTCGAGGTCGTTGCCGTCGAGGGCAGCACCGTCCGGGTCCGCGGGATCGACGTGCTGGACGGCACGCCGCTCCTCGACATCAAACCCTACGTCCGTCAGTTCGACCACCGCGACGAGGTCAGGAGCGGCTGGGTCGACGCGCGGCGCATCGAGGAGGTGAAGGTCAGGAGCTTCTCGCCAAAGGACCTCCGGGAGTACGAGGAGTCTTCATGAGCCGGCGGAGCCCCTCCCGGCCCCCGATTCTCACGCCGCCGGTCCAGGTGCGGCGCCCCTGTCACGGGTCGCATCTTCCGGGGAAGATGCCGAAGGCCCGGGGCCGGGCTCATCCTCCCATTTCTTTTCGTCAAGAAGGTCCTCGGCCTTCAGCCGTTCGATGGCCGCGTCCAGATACTCCGAGACGATCCTGTCCCTCTCCTGAATCTGCCGGATCCAGACCCGCACCGTCAGCCTGACCCAGTCCTCCTTGATCGACGAGACCTGCACCTTCGGCTCGAACAACGCATGACCGGGGCCGGGGCGATCGGATGAGAGGCGCCCGATATACGGGAGATCGAAGAGGCTCTGGAGGGCGGACCGCTCGGCCGGCTCGACGTGGGGCAGGATCAAGGGATGGTCGTGCGCGGCGGCAAGTGCGATCGCCTCCGCCCGCGCGAGGTCCGCGGTGACCGGGACGGCGAGCGGGATCGTGACCTCGAGAAGCCCGGCACGTGAGTAGTTGATGACCTTTGAGGTGATGATGCTCGCGTTTGGCGTGAGGACCAGACCGCCGTCGAGCCCCTTGAGGGTCGTCGTCGTGAAGGAGATGTCCTGCACCCTGCCGGGCCCGGTCTCCGGCCTTCCGCTGACGCTCACCCACTCTTCGAGCTGGACCGGGCGGTTGATCGTGATCAGGACGCCGGCGATGGCGTTCTGGATGATCTGACGCGACGAGAACGCTACGACGATACCAAGGATGCCGAGCGATGCGGCGAAGGCCGTCGGGTCGAAGGCGAGGAAGTGCCTGGCGCTCGCGTATATCCCGCCGAGGATGATGCCGTACTGAAGGACGGCCGCCGTCCACTTGGCTGTCCCGCGGGAGACGCGCCCGTCCAGACCCCGCCGGAGGAGCAGGTAGGCGAGGTTGCCGAGAAAGAGAAACCCGACGAAGGTGAAGAGAAAGGCTAGGAACACATCAAGGGAGACCTCGCCGATGAGGACCGAACCGCTCTCCTGCATATTAAAGGGTGAGAGAGGGGAAGATTAAGCCCTTCCGTCATGATGCTTCGGCCTTGACCGGGATCTCTTCAGCCGAGAGACGCCTGAGAACCTCCTTCAAGTACCGGGAGACAATATCGTCTTTTTGGGGGATCTTGCGGGTCCAGGCCCCGACGGTCAGTTTGATCCAGCCGTCGGTCACCGACGCGGTACGGATGGCGGGCTCGAGGTGCGCAAGGTCGGGGCGGTCGGAGCGGAGACGCCTGTTGTAGGGGAGATCAAAGAGGTCCTGGATGGCGGATTGTTCGCCCGCACCGGGGTCCTGGATGATCCGGGGGTCGTTGCGCGCTACCGCGAGCGCGATCTCCTTCACCTGCGCGAGGTCAACGGCGACCGGGACGGAGATCGAGACACGGATCTCCATCAGCCCGCCCCGGGAATAGTTGATGACCTTCGAGGCGATGATGCTCGAGTTCGGCATGAGGACGAGGCCGCCGTCGAGACCCTGGAGGATCGTCGTCGTGAAGGAGATGTCGTGCACCTTGCAGAGCCCTGTCGACGGCATCTCCCCGACGACGATCCACTCTTCGAGCTGGACCGGGCGGTTGATCGTGATGAGAACCCCCGCAAGGACGTTCTGGATGATCTGGCTCGACGAGACGGCCACGACGATACCGAGGATGCCGAGCGATGCGACGACGGCCCTCAGGTCGAAGGCGAGGAGATACCGTGCGCTCGCGTAGCCCCCGCCGATGATGACGGCATACTGGAGGATAGCCGCCGCCCACTTGGCCGCTCCGGGGGAGACCCGCCCGTCCAGAGCCCGCCTGAGAAGCATGTAGGCGAGGTTGCCGAGGAAAAGGAGCCCGATAAGCGTGAGAACGAACGCGAAGAGCGCGTCAAGAGGTACACCGCCGATGAGGACCGGATCGCCCGACTCCATGTAGAGAAAGATGGGTGAGCGAGGGAGTTAACCCCTCCTGCTGCTACCCGGACCCACCGCCGCCCGGTGCGCCCGCACGGGCCTGGAGCGCGGAGAGGATCTCTGCATCGAGAACCTCTTCGGCGCGCTCCCGATACCGGTCCGCCATGATCGCGAGAAGACATTCTGTCCCCGCGGCCGTGGTGGAGATCCCGACCCGCTCAACCCGGCGGATCAGCCCGTCGTGCTCCATCTCACCGAACCGGGGGAGGACGTAGTAGTGGGGGATCCCGAGATGCTCGGCAAGTTTTCGGGTGGTGGGAAAACGTATGGCGATGCCGCCCGGGTAAAAACCGATGGTTACGCACCGATCCTCCTCGAGGAGGATCTGTGCTGCCGCCTCAAAGATATCGTCATGCTCGTGTGTGGACATCCGATCGCGAAAGTTTGGTTGTTGTGAGGAAAAAAGGAAGCCGGTCTGGTTACGCTGCCGCTTCCGCCTTCATCTCGCCCCGCTCTTCTTCGGGCATCTCCTCGAGGTAGGTGATCTCGGCGCCGATGTCTTTGGCGATCTGCTCGAGTTCGGTTTTGCGGAAGTGGGTGCTCTCTACCTTCAGGTGCTTATCTTCGCCCTTCTCTTCGACGACGGCGACGACGCGGAACCGCGGCTGTTTCACGCCGGTGCCGACTTTCTGGCGTTCACGTGCATAGATCTTCATACTTCTCTTCACCTCATACCAGCTGGTATACCTGCTGGTAGCTCACAAAGATACTTAATGTTTTCCTCCATACCTGAATTGAGTGGTGTTTTATGGCAGAACGATTTGAGATGGGATCGAAGCTCAAGGGTGAAAGCCTTGTCCGGCGCGGTCTGCTCCGCGAGACCGAAGGTGTCCGGCAGATCAGGATCATGCCCGACCTGAACGTTATCAAGATCGGCGGCCACGGCGTCATCGACTACGGGCGGAAGGTTGTCCACCCGCTGGTGGAGGAGATCGGGGAACTCTCCCGAAACAATAAGATCCTGGTCGCCACCGGCGGCGGCGCCCGGGTGCGGCACATCCTCGACGTCGGGATTGACCTCGGCATGCCGACGGGGGTGCTGGCCGAACTCGCGGGCAAGATCAGCGAGCAGAACGCGATCATGATGTCTATCCTCTTCTCGAAGTACAACGGCACCCGGATCCACACTGACGATCTCTTAAACCTCCCCTCGCTCATATCCCTCGGGATGCTCCCGGTCGTCCAGGGCACCCCACCCTACGGGCTCTACGAGCACCCCCCGAAACTCGGGAGCATTCCCCCGCACCGGACCGACACCGGCGCCTTCCTGATGGCCGAGGTAGTCGGCGGGAAGAACTGCATCCTCGGGAAGAATGTAGACGGCCTTTATGCCGAGAACCCGTTTGTGAATCCCGACGCCGAGTTCATCCCTGAGATTACGGCCGATGAACTCCTGGAGATGGAGATGGAGGATGTGGTGCTCGAACCGATGGCGGTCGAACTGCTCCGGGATGCCGTCCACGTCAGAGAGATCAAGGTGGTGAACGCCCACGTCCCCGGCAATATTACAAAGGCCATCAACGGGGAGCGGGTCGGCACCCTGATCCGCGCCTGAATCCCCGAAATCAACATTTTTTCATTGACCTCGAAGAAGTCTTATTTAGTATTGTGGGTGGATCAGTACAGCAAGCGATCCCATGACCATCTATCTCGGCATCGACGACACCGACACCCGCGAGTCCCGGGGAACCGGACGGCTCGCACGCACGATTGCAGCAGAACTCGCCAGGAGATACACGGTAACGGGAGTGACCCGGCACCAGCTCTTCGTCCACCCCGCTGTCCCCTACACCTCGCATAACAGCTCCGCGGTCATCCACATCCAGGAAGCGGAGAACGGGGCCGCGGCCGACGTCTTTGCGGCGGCAAAGGAACTGATGCTCGCCGACTTTATCGAGGGGAGCGATCCCGGCATCTGCGTTGCCGCCGGCTCTGCTGTCGGGAGCGAGGTCTCCCGTTTCGGGCTCTCGGCAAAGGCGAGCCTCGTGACGCAGGAAGAGGCGCGCGCGCTCGCCCGCGGGGCAGGAATCCTCCTCGAGGGGCTCGGCGGCACCGAGGACGGCGTGATCGGCGCGCTTGCCGGCGTCGGGCTCGCAGCATCAGGGAACGACGGCCGGTTCGTCCAGAAGGGAACGACCCGGGACCTCCGGGGCGTCCAGACGGTCGCGGCGATCCTCGCCTCAGGCGTCGACCGTGTCTCGACCCGCGAAGGCGCTGCGGTCAGCGAAGGCACCGTCACCCTCCGGAAATTCCCCAAACCCGCCTTCATCGGAGGGAATGCCGTCCTCTTCGTCGAGGCTGACGGCGACACCTACCATGATATCGTGGTCGGGTGACGGTAACCGGATGGGGTGGCCATGCCTCCCCGACTTGCCCATATTAGTTTACCCGGCCCGTTTGTCAATCAGATAAAGTTGATAAACCGATCTTCAAAGTAAATCCATTATATTTAATTACGAGTATTCCGATAGTTTGTTTGATAATTATGGTTAGACGAACTCTTTTCGCCGTTGCGGCCGTCATGGTCGCTCTCCTGTTCATCTGCGGCTGTACCGGGACGACAACTGACCCGGTCCCTGATGAGAAGCAGCAACTCCGTATCGCCACGACGACGAGCCTCTATGACACCAAACTCCTCGACCACCTCACCCCGATCTTCGAGGAACAGTACAACGCCGAGGTGCTGATCATCTCCGCCGGGACCGGCAAGGCGCTCGAGTACGGGCAGCGGGGCGACGTGGACGTCATGATGGTCCACGACCGTGCACGTGAAGACACCTTCCTTGCCGATGGCTACGGGACCAACCGGCGCGTATTCGCCTACAACTACTTCGTCCTCGTCGGACCTGAGTCCGACCCGGCGGGTGTCGCGAACATGACCCCTGAAGCAGCCTTCACCGCCATCCGCGAGAAGGGAACGGCCGGCGACGCGAACGTGACCTTCGTCTCCCGCGGCGACGCATCGGGCACGCACTCCAAAGAGCAGGCCATCTGGAAGGCCGCCGGGTTCAACTACACGACAGAGGTAAAGGGTTCCGGCGACTGGTACCAGGAGGCCGGGACGGGCATGGGCGCGACCCTTGAGATGGCAAACGAGAAGGAGGCCTACACCCTCTCCGACATCGGGACCTATCTCGCCTACAAGGGCGATCTCGACCTCGTGACGATCGTGGACGAGGGCGATATCCTGCTCAACGTCTACTCGGCGATGCAGATCAACCCGGAGAAGTTCCCCGATATCAACAGCACCGTCGCGAAGGACTGGGTCAACTTCGTGATCTCCGACGATATCCAGAAGGAGATCGCCTCTTTCGGCGTCGACAAGTACGGCCAGCCCCTCTTCTACGCTGCAGGGGACGACTGGGAGAAGATCGGCGTGACCGAGGCTGAAGTGAAGGACCCGATCGCCTGATCCGGTCACCAATCCCACCCCTTTTTGCCGCCTGCGAACCACAATTAGGGCAAGAACATGTACGAGATCGTCGAGGGATTCCTGGAGGCGGCACGGCTCATCGTCACGCTCGATGCCGACGTGATGGCCATCGCTCTTCGGAGTATCACGATCTCGCTCACCGCAACCGTTCTTGCCGGCCTGGTCGCCGTTCCGCTCGGCGCTGCGATCTATTTCGGCACCTTTCCGGGCAGGAAGAGCCTCATTAACCTGATCCAGACACTCTACTCTCTACCGACGGTCGTCGTCGGGCTGCTCATATTCCTGTTCATATCCCGGGTCGGGCCGTTTGGCTTTATGCGGCTGCTCTTCACCCCGACCGCCATGGTCATCGCGCAGACGGTCCTCGTCCTGCCGATCATGACCGGGCTCACTATCTCGGCGCTCTCCGGGGTTGACCCGGTCATCAGGGACACCCTCCGCTCGCTCGGCGCGACGCACCTCCAGTTCCTTGCAAACGTCATGAAGGAAGCCCGGTTTGCGATCCTCGCGGCCGTCGCGGTCGGGTTTGGACGGGCGATATCCGAGGTCGGGGCGGCGATTCTCGTCGGCGGCAACATCATGGCGTCGTCGTTTGCAAGTTCGACCCGGGTGCTGACGACTGCGATATCGCTTGAGACCTCGATGGGCAACATCTCCGAGTCGATTGCGCTTGGGATCCTCCTCCTCCTCATTGCCCTCGCCGTCAATCTTGTCATAACCACAGTGCAGCACAGGTAGAACCCATGATTGAACTTGAAGGCGTCAGAAAAGCGTTCGACAGCAAGGAGGTGCTTGCCGGCGTCACCGGACGGATCGAGCGGGGGGAGATCTTTGCCGTCATCGGCCCCTCCGGTGCCGGGAAGTCGACCCTGCTGCGTCTCATCGATCTCCTCGACACCCCGACGGGGGGAGCGATCCGGGTCAGGGGCACTGATATCCACGCGGAGACGGAGAGAAGTCTTTCCATCCGCCGGATGATGGGGATGGTCTTCCAGAAGCCGGCGGTCTTCAACACGACGGTCGCGGAGAACATCGCTGTCGGGCTCCGGTTCAGGAGAGCGAGGGAGGCGGCGATCCGGGAGAAGGTCGAGGAGGCCCTCGAGATGGTCGGTCTCGCCGGCTACGAGGAGCGGCGGGCCCGGACGCTCTCGGGCGGGGAGATGCAACGGGTGGCCCTTGCCCGGGCGATGGTAATCGAGCCCGCGATCCTCCTCATGGATGAACCGACGGCGAACCTCGACCCGGTCTCGGTGGCGACGATCGAGGACCTGGTCGTCCGGATCAACCGCGATCTCGGCACGACGATCCTCTTCTCCACCCACGATATGTACCAGGGTCAGCGGCTCGCCCACCGGATCGGGGTGCTGATGAACGGTGTCTTCGCGCAGGTGGGAACCCCGCGGGAGGTCTTCACCATCCCGGCAAGCCGGGACGTCGCCCGGTTCGTCGGGATCGAGAACATCGTCGACGGCGTCGTCGTCGGGGAGAACGGCAACGCCGTAGTCGTTGCCGGCGGCGTCCGGATCCGGGCCGCGGCGCTCCCCGGCCCGGGAGAGCGGGTCTCCCTCTGTATCCGGTCGGAGGACATCCGGATCGCCCCGGCGGACGCCGCGATGGCCGCGCCCGGCAGAAACGCCCTTCCTGGCACCGTTGCCTCCATCGTCCCCCGCGGCCCGTTCAGCAGGGTGACGGTCGACTGCGGGTTCGCCCTCTCGTCCGTTCTCGCCTGGAAGGTGGTGGACGACTTGGGGATACGCGAAGGCAGCCGCGTCAGGGTCTCGTTCGCGCCGGAGTCGGTCCACGCCGTCCAGCAGGAGTGAGGGGGCGGCATCGCACGGCGGGCACCTTCGCCGCCACCGCTACCACCCGGCGCCCGGAGCCGGCTCTCAAACACTTCAAGTCGCTTCCGCCCGCTCAATCAGCGCCAAGCAGCCACTTCCAGAGCGGGACATACCTGACCGCCCCGTCCGTCTTCTCCATGTCTTTCGTGAGAAGGATGCACTCCGCACCTGGGAACTATGGAGGTCTGCAAACTCAAGCAGCGCCTTCTCTTCCGGGGCGGGGAGGGTATCCGTATACGAGACGTCGATCGCCGAGAGCGACCGGTGGGGATGTTTGACGACGAAATCTACCTCGCCCTGCTTCTTCCGGTAGTAGACCTCATGGTCCTGTTTCTTGAGTTCCAGGAAACGAGGTTCTCCGCAAGTTTTCTCTCATCCTCTAGGAACCGGAACGATACGGCGGTCAGGAGGTCGAGGACCGGGGCCACATGATTTCGTTGGAGTATACCCCGGCACAATTGTCTGTTTTCATCGGAGTATAATCGAACTAAACCAGCTATCCAGGGAGTCTTCCCCATAGTCCTGCAGGGATACCATCACCGTGCCGGCACCCGGCGCCGTGCCCGCGTCACCCTCAGGAAAGAGCGTCGTCCTCCGCCAGGTGCTCCCGCACCTCGGCAAGGTGCGCATCAAGCCGCCGCCGGAACTCCCGGCGGTCGAGCGACCGCGCCTCGTGCCCCTCAAGCTGCAGGATCCGGTCGGCCTGCGCGATCAGGATATCGAGCGACGAGGCAGCGAAGTGCGAAGTTCCCCCGGGAACGGAGCTCGAGCACCGTCAGGTGCGAGGGGAGTTGCATGCCCGTCTCGCCGAGCGCCTCCCGCCGGGTGGCGAGCAGGGTAGCAAGGGGCGTCACCTCCCCGCTCTGGAGGCAGCCCGGCACCAGGAGGTTCGTCGCGGAACGGTCCTCGTCGAGGATGAGGAGCGGGGCCGCCGCCCGGACCGCGGCCTGGAACTCCTCTGCCATCACGAGCGAGCCGCTCCCCCGGCCGAATGCCGCCCGGGGCGCGCCCGCAAGCCCCGGCGGGAGGCTCGCGAAGAAGAGGCTGACGTCCGCTCCGGCGAGGTAGCGCTCGCCCGCCTCCGCCCGGGCGACCCCGTTGACGCTGACGAGGAGTTCCCTCCCGTCCCCGGCGGCGTGGTCGTCCTGCCCGGCGATGAGCGCATGGAGGATGGTGCTCTTCCCTTCGGCGTTCGAGCCGGCGACCGCGAAGACCTCCCGGCGCCGGAGCCCGAGGCCAGTTGCGATCCTGCCGCTCCCGGCGAGTTCCACCTCGACCGGGTCGAGTTCCGGCGGGCAGCAGAAGGGGACGTGCACCCCCTCCTTTGGGCCCGAAATGCGGTGGTGGCACCGGAGCGGGGTGAAGTTGCGGGCGGGCCGCGTGCCGTCGGCGATGAACGCGACGAGCCCCATCCCGGGGAGGACGCGCCGGAGCACCTTCTGGTCGACGGAGAGAGCCCGCGCTGCCGCGAGGGTCTGCTCCGGCACCCGGCGCACGACACGGTCGAGGGCCTCGATGAGCGCCCCGAGTCGTTCCTCAACCTCCCTCGCCGCAGCCGGCGCCGGCGGGCCGGGGTAGGGGAGGGCGCCCCTGATGACGAGATGGACCCCGGCATCGTCGATCCGGTTCCCATCGTCCGGCCGCCAGAGGCCGGTCCCGACGGCACTCCCTGACGCGATCAGCGTGACCGGCTCCACGTTCGGCAGGCAGTGGCGGGGATGCTCCGTCCCGGTCCCGGCGATCGGGTAAAGATCCCGCTCCGCCGGGACCGCCGCCTTGATCGCCTCAATGATGACCCCGGCAGCCCCGTCGGCGCCCGGACCGGACGCGCCCGGGCGTGCCCGGAGCAGGACCGGGATGCTGAACCGGAGCGCTGTCATATCCAGCGACCGGACAAGGTAGGTGTTGACGAGGTCCCGCACCACACCCCGATCGATGCGTGCCCGGCCGTCCCCGATACCCGCGACGATCCGGTGAACCTGCCCCTGCCAGGAACCCTCCGTTCCGCTCATCCCGTCTCACCAGATGATGGTATCCCGGATCCCAAGGCTTTTTGTGCACACCTTCCCTGGTCTTAAATATCCGCACGGCCCACCATTTCTACAATGGAATTGATCGTCCTCGCCAGCGGGAGCAAAGGAAACTGCACCTATCTGCGAGGGGAGCAGGGTGCGCTGCTCATCGACGCGGGGCTCTCGGCGCGTGAGACCCTTCGCCGCCTCTCGGACGCCGGTGGGGATCCGTCGCTTATCGCGGGGATTCTTGTCACCCACGAGCATATCGACCACATCCGCGGTGTCGACGTCCTGGCAAGGAGGCTCGGCGTGCCCATCTACGCGACCGGCGGCACGCTCGAGGCGTTCAATGAAAAATGCGGCGCGACGTCGGCAGAGGTCAGACGCTGTCGGTGCGGCGAATCGTTCTCTATGGGCGACTTCTCGGTCGAGCCCTTTGCCGCCTCCCACGACGCCCGGGAGCCCTGTGGGTTCTGTGTCACCGAAGGCGACCTCCGTATCGGGTGCTGCACCGATACGGGCACCGTCACCACCCCCATGTTCGACCGGTTCGCATCCTGCGACGCCGTCCTTCTCGAGAGCAACCACTGTCCCGAGATGCTTGAAAACGGCCCGTACCCCGCATACTTAAAGAGCCGGATCCGGTCGAAACGCGGGCACCTCTCGAACCCCGACGCCGCCCGCTGCCTGCAGAGGCTCGCCGATCACATTCACATGGCGGTGCTCGCTCACGTCAGCGAGGTCAACAACACGCCGGAGAGGGTGCTCCTCTCCGCGCTCGAAGGACTCGGGTTCTACTCCGACCAGGTCGGGATCACCGTCGCCCCCCAGGACCCGGGAGAGGTGCACCCGGAGTCCTACGGATTTCGGCTCTAAGAGGCCGCTCACGCTCTCCGGATCGTGCAGACCATGCCGATCACGGCACCTGAGGCATCGGCGATCGGATCGGCGGAGATGCGGACCGGCTGGTTGGAATCATCCTTTCTCACGAGCGCCGTCTCTTGTGTGCGCTCTACAGACCTGCCCTCTCCGAGAACCCCCCGGGAGAGGGCCTCCCGGATAGCCTCACCTGAGAAGAGGTGCCATATCGGCTTCCCGGCCAGTTCGCTCTCTGCGTAACCGGTCAGGAGCTCAACTACACGGTTCACGAGGACGATTGTCCCGGCGGCATCGGTGGTGATTCTCCCCTCTTCGGGCTCAGCCACGTTCAGGGTGCCCTGTTCGATCGAGGAGTCCAGCCACTCCTCGACGGCCTTCCGCTCGGTCATCTCGATAAAGTAGAGGAGTCGCTGGAGTCGCTGGTTCGTACGCTCGAGTTCGGCGGTCCGCTCGGCGACGAGTTCCTCCAGGTGCTCGCGGTAACGGTGCAGTTCCTGCTCCGCCTTCTTCCGCTCCGTGATATCTCTGACGACGGCTATAACAAGTGTCTCATACAGCGGCACAACGCGGGCTTCGTAGTGCCGGTTCACCCCGGCTTCAGCGTGGCTGAACTCCAGCGGCGCGGCAGGCAGACCTGTCCGGACGACCTGCTGCAGCGCATCGCCAAGGGCCTCTCCGATCTCCGCCGGGAGCAGGTCCTGCACTCGCCGCCCGAGAAGCGTCCGGAGCGCAAGCGGCACCTCCGCGAGCGTACCGGCCCTGGATTCGAGGATCGTGCCGTCGGCGTTCAGCCGGAGGAAAAGGTCGGGAAAGGCCTCGATCACCGCGGTCAACTCAGATGTGGTCTGCCGGAGACATTCTTCGATCAGGACCTGCTTGGTGACGTCCCGGACGGCAAGCAGGCTGAAACCGCCCTCGACCGGCGCTCGACGGAACTCGAGATCGCGCACCTTCTCGTTCCTGCAGACCACGCTGGCGACCAGGGTGCTCTCTTCTCCCCGGAACAGTTTCTGTGCCCTATCCTGCACATTTCGCCGGTATGCCGGGTTCGGGTGGGCCCGTTCGAACCATACATGCATATCCGGGACCTCCTCCCGGGTATACCCGGTGATCCTGGTAAACGCCGGGCTCACGTACCGGCATCTGCTCTCACCGTCCACCAGAACGAGTCCATCCGGTACTTCATGGAGGATCGAGAGGTAGATCTCCGGGAGAAGGCGAGACGACTCCCGGACGGCGTTTGTGCCGGCTGTTTTCCCGCCGGTACCCTGCATTGTATTGTTTCCTGTCATTGCGGCCGATCCTCCCCGCGTATCTGCATATTCCGGCTCCAACACGCTCTCCGTAGGTGGTTTTGCCTGCCAGGGTAGATATATTCATCGCTATGGCTTTCCACTCTATCTGGTCGATCAGTCATTTTAGTGAGTATCCCGGGGCGTTGCCGCGAATAAACACATCGGCGGGAGGCAGTTGGCGATTGCGGAGCCGGGGTTTTGAGGGAAGGTGAGTTCCCGGGTTCACCCTGGAGTGTATCAAGAACGATGCGGGGGCCTGCGCATTATCTGGTCCGGGGATCGTTTTGGTGTGAAGTCTCTCAGTCTTCCCCGATCTTCAGGATGTGCATGCAGTACTGGTCGATGCTGGTGAAGAAAACAGATCTCGCCCGTTTTGCCCGGTCGTCATCCCCTTCGATGAAGTCACGGAGGGTGTACTCAAGCGTCGTAATGTAATAGTCCCGCGCGGCGGAAGCCTTCTTTGCTTCTTCAAAGCAGAGATAGCTCTCAGTCTTACGGTTACACATCACCTCGAGCACGGCATCAAGCATCAGAAGCAGGTGCCGGGGAAACTGCTTCAAGATTGCGAGTTTCCGGAAACTGGCGTAGGATGCCGGCTGTAACCCGAGGATCGCAAGTTTCAGCCCGAAGTAGATCGGCTCATGGGCCTCAGGGTACTGCTGCATCATCTGCTTGACGACGGCAGCGGCATCGCTCCCGTTGCGCTGCTCCATGTGGACGTTAAACGCCCCGGCCAGGAACCGCATGTCGTCCGGGAACCGCTCCGTTGCCTGGGCAAGGAGGAGCTGCCGGCGCTCGATATCTGCCTCCTGCTTCGCCCGCAGGATGCCGATGCGGTAGAGTTCCGGTTCGCCCGGGAACCAGGTGAACGCCAGGTCGAGCATGAACCAGAAGATCAGGTTCAGCCGGGCATCTTTCCGGTCGAAGACCCCGAGACGGTCGAGCGGGACGTGGGAGCGGCAGAGGGTCAGCATCTCCTCACGGGCCCGGAGTTCCGTATCATCGGGACGAAGATCCGGTTTCCGGTTCGTTGCGCGGGACTGGGCGTAGTAACTGTACGCAATTGCGGCATTGACCCGCCCGTCATAGTTCCTGTAACGGGCCAGGTACTCAACAGCCTGGTGGTAATTCCCGGTATCGATCAGTTTGAGGCCCGCAACCACGTCAAGCGTCGCCCGCCCTCTCCTCCGTCGCTTGTTCCCCATGGCGTGCCGGAGGATCTTTTCCAGGAACTCCGGCGTAGGGATCTCGCGCGTGGCGTTGAGGAGCGTGAGGGTGGTCGCATCGATGAAATCGTCGTATGACCTGTCGTCCAGGTCGGGGAACGTCCGGTCGAGGGTGGTGGCGACGTGCCCGAAGAAGACCGGCAGGTTCCCTTCCACCTGAGCGATATTCTTCTCGATATAATCGTCCATAGTAGCCCGGAGCTGTTCAAGCCGCCTGGTCCGGAGCGCTTCGGGCTGCCACGCACCTTCCATGCACCTACAGGTTGAAAGCCAAAGAGATATTTGTTTTTATATTCTCCCGAAAATCAACCGGCCGAAGGAGTATCCGCTCTCGTATCGGTGCCCCTCCTTCTACGCGATCTGCCGGTCCTGCAGGGGGTGTTGCGATCTTTTGCGCAGCATGGATCTGCCTATCGGAGGTTATGTGCGCAACATCCACGGGGCTTTGACCCCGTGGACGGTGTCAAAAAGGGTTCTATTCCGATGGTCCCTTGAAGAAGAGCCTGCAGTGGCAGGCCCCCTCTTCTTCGATCTCTTTCTCGTGGTGAACGCAGGGGCAGATGATGGTCTGATCTTTCTTGGGGTCCCCGCTCCGGATCCTGCAGGGGCAGTATCCCGCCCCATACCGTTCCTGGTTCCGGGCGAGCCCGCGGAGAACGGCTTCGAGCTGCCTCTCGTCGACATTCAGGATATAGCCTTTCTCCTTTGCGAGCTGCTTCGCCCTGCTCCGTGCTTCTTCAATTCCATCCTCATTCATTGCAGAAACTCCTGGTGTGTCATTTGCCGGTGCCCGTGTTGTTCGATATAGGTCATCATCGACTTAAATATCTTGATCCCGTCCACCGACCCGAGCACAGCCTCGCTCGCCCGCTCGGGGTGCGGCATCATCGCGAGCACGTTTCCGGCCTCCGAGAGGACGCCGGTGATGTTCTTCGTCGACCCGTTCGGGTTGCTCTCCGGGGTCGGGTTGCCGTGCTCGTCGCAGAACCGGAACGCGACCCTTCCCTCACAGTTGAGGCGCGCGATCACGTCCTCCGGGGCGACGTACCGCCCCTCCTTATGGGCGATCGGGACCCGGATGACCTCCCCTTCCCGATAGAGAGCGGTGAACGGGGAGGTGGTGTTCTCGACGCGGAGATAAACGTGTCGTGAGATGAACTTCGGGTAAGCATTCAACGTGAAAGTGCCGTCGACCAGTCCAGCCTCCGAACCTATCTGCGCACCGTTGCAGATCCCGAGGACCAGCCCTCCGTCTTTCGCGTGCCTGACGATCTCGGCCATGATTGGGTTCCGGGCAGCGATGGCCCCCGCCCGGAGGTAGTCCCCGTACGAGAACCCCCCGGGGAGCACCACGGCATCGTAGGAGCGGGCCAGCCCGTCCTTATACCAGACGAGGTCCGTATCGACCCCGCAAACCTCCGCGAGGACGTGGTAGACGTCCCGGTCGCAGTTGCTGCCGCCGAACTGCACCACAGCAAATCTCATGCCTCACGTGACCTCAATCGTGTAGTGGTGGATGACGGGGTTTGCGAGGAGCCGCTCGCACATCCGGGCGCCCTCCTCCCGTGCCGCCGCAGCATCCGCTGCGTCAAGCGTGACCCGGAAGAGTCGCGCCGTGCTCAGGTCCTCGGTCGGAAACCCCAGGTTCGTGAGGGCGTGCCGGATGACACGCGCTTCAGGATTCAGCATTCCCTCTTTGAGCGCAATGGTGATGGTGACGATGTACCTCATGCAGATTCTTCTCGTGGAGGGGCGAGTATCCGTTTTGCGACGCCGGCGTAGGTCTCCATGACATCTCCCTTACTGAAACGGTATACATCCTTGTCGAGAGACGCCGCGGTCTCCTTGTCCCAGAGCCGCATCGAGTCCATGCTAATCTCGTCGCCGACGACGATCTCATCGTCGTTGCGGCCGAACTCGAGCTTGAAATCGACCAGGGTGATACCGCGTTCGTCGAGGTACTCCGAGAGCACCTCGTTTGTCGCGAGTGCCAGAGCCTTGATCTGGTCGAGTTCCTCGGGGGTAGCCAGGCCGAGCGCGTAGATCAGGTCGTCGTTTAACATCGGGTCATGGTGAGCGTCGCTCTTGTAGTCGATGACGATCACCGGCGGGTCGAGTCTCTGTCCTTCGTCGAACGGGTAGTTGCGCACGAGAGACCCGGCCGCAACGTTCCTGACGATCACCTCAAGCGGGATCATCGCAAGGCTCCGCACCGCGAAGGTGGCGGGCTCGACGCTTTCCAGGTAGTGGGTCGGAATCCCGTTCTCTTCCAGGTACCGGAAGAAGAAAGAGGAGACTTCCGCGTTGTATCTCCCCTTGCCGCTCAGAGTATCTTTCTTCCCGCCGTCGAATGCCGTTATGTCGTCCCGGAACCTCATGATGTATATGCCGGGGTCGTCAGTGCGGTAGACGGACTTTGCTTTCCCTGTGTAGAGGAGGTCAACCTGCTTCATGGCAAATCTCCTGATAGGTGTTGTCGGGATAAATGATGAGGGTATGCTCACTCCCCCCGGCCGGGTACCGCGATCCTCCCGGCGAGGTCCCGGATCAGGGGTTCGAGCAGGGGGGAGTACCACCCCTTCTCGATATACTGCGGGTAGATGCAGAGCCTCTCCCGGAGTTCGGCGTCTCCGGCCACCAGCCTGAGTTCGTCGATCTGCGGCCAGGGATGTTCGGGGTTGACGTAGTCGATGGTGAGCGGGGAGACCCCGCCGAGGTCGTTCACGCCGCACCTGACCAGATGGGCAGCGTCTGCGAGGTTTGGTGGTATCTGCACTGCGACGTCTGCCGGGAGGAGTTCCCGGGCAAGAGAGATCGTCGCGCAGAGTTCACTTGTGCCGGGTACTGCCGCATCCGCCATCGGTGTCTCCGGCTTCGGGCAGAAGTTCTGGACGATCACCTCCTGGATGTGGCCGAACCGTCGATGGAGGTCCCGGATGACCCGGAGCGACTCTTCGCGGTCCTCCATCGTCTCGCCGATCCCGACCAGGATACCGGTCGTAAACGGTATCGAGAGCCTTCCGGCGTTCTCGATCATCTCGATCCGGATCGCCGGATCTTTTCCGGGAGAGTCCCTGTGTGCGGCGACGTCTGCGGTCGTCTCGAGCATCAGCCCCATGCTCGCGTTCACCCCGCGGAGCCGGTCGAGTTCTTCATAGGTAAGGATGCCGGCGTTGGTGTGCGGCAGGAGGCCTCTTCGTACGGCCGCAAGCGAGAGGTCGTAGACGTAGTCGAGGATATTCGCGTAGCCGAGTTTTCCGAGCAGGGGAGTAAAACCGGGCATCGCGCCCGGCCGCTCCCCGAAGGTGAAGAGCGCCTCCGTGCAACCGATGGCTGCGCTCGCGTCCAGGGTCCGGATCGCCTCACCGGGAGGCATGATGCACCCCTCCTGCACCGGGGTCCGAAAACAGCAGTAGCCGCAACGGTTCGCGCAGACCGTTGTCAGGGGGAGAAATGCGTTCCTCGAAAAGGTGATCACGCGGCGGTGCATGGGTATATGTCGGCACTTCCGCACATGAACCTTCGGGAGAGGGTCGCGCGGAACGGGCAATCCGGCCGGAGCCTCGCCGGATCTCTCGCGGCTGCCAGCGCGTATTCTTTCGCGCGGACGGGCGTTGCTGACAGCCGCGAGGGATGCTGCTGGTACATACGGCGGGCCGGGTTCTCCGGCGCGCAACCGTAACGATGCCTTTTTGATACTGCCCCGACAACCGTTTCACGATGTACTTCCACGCGCTCATTCCCTTTAAGCCCACGAACCCCAAGACGCGCCTCTCCTGCATCCTCAACCAGGAGGAGCGGGAGGCGTTCGCCCGGGCGATGCTTGAAGACGTGATCGCCTCCGTGCTGAAGTCCGGGTGCAGCGCCACCCTGCTCTGCACCCACCCCTTCAAGCACGAGAACGCGCTCATTGCCGTCAGGAAGGAGCCGCTGAACGAGGCGATCAACTGGGCGCTCGGGCAGTTCCACTGCCCGGCGCTCCTCATCATGGCCGACCTTCCCCTGGTGACGGCCGGGGATATCCAGCGGCTGATCCGCACCGAGAAGGATATGTCCATCGTGCCCGGCCGGGGCGGCGGGACGAACGTCATCTTCTTGAAGAAGCCGAAGTGCTTCCACGCCGACTTCTACGGCGCAAGTTTCCTCGACCACCTGCGGGTTGCAGAGGAGTGCGGCTTCTCCGTCGATGTGATCGACTCGTTTCGGATGTCGACCGACATCGACGAGAAGGAAGACCTGGTTGAGATCCTCATTCACGGAAAAGGGAAGAAGAGCAGGGAGTTCCTGGAGAACTCAGGATTTTCTCTTGTTATCGACGAGAAGGGCCGGGTCGGTGTGGAGCGCGACGCCCATAAAGAGACACTCTGAAGCGTCGATGGTGGCGACTCCGGTGTAGTCGCCGACGGGAAGCCCGATCCCCCGCACCACCGCCGCGGGGACGCACTCTCCCGCCTCTCCCATCACGAGTTCTGCGGCCGATGCGATACAGTCCGCCACCGCCCGCTTGGTCACCTCGAGCTCGCGCCCGAAGAGATCGCTTTTCCCGCGCTCGTCAAGAACCGAGGGAATGCCTGAACACCCAATGGCAACCCCGCTGCACCCAAGACGCATCGCGTGCGTCCGCGAGTCGATAACGATGACGCCGACGTCCACTCCCGACCGCTCTCTAATCGTTGCGCGTATCCCCTGCGCGGACGCATCCGGGTCGGCGGGGAGGAGGACGACGGAGCCGGGCGGAGCGTTGGAGGCGTCGATCCCCGCGTTCGGGAGGAGCGTTCCGTTCTTCATGCAGAGCAGGAACCCGGGAATGCCCCCGACAACCCGGTCGCTCTCCCGGAGCACCACCTCGACGAGGTGGGGGTCCATCCGGTAGTCTTCAGCGAGCCGGAGCGCTTCTGCTGAGGGCTCGATCTCGGCCAGTCGTGCGACCCGCCCTTCGGCGGTGGCCACGGCGGACTCCGCAACGACCACGATGTCCCCCGCCTGAACCCCCCGGGACTCCGAGCGTTCGGCGGCTGCAAGGATGTGGGTCGCCATATCGTCACCGGTCCGAACCAGGGGTGTCGCAAGGCCGTAAACGTGAAATGATGGTGTTGTCATGCTATCCTTATCTTCTCGTAAACCCGAAGGAGGTCGGCGGTCTCCCTGACATCGTGGCTCCGCACGACGGCTGCTCCCTCTCTTACCAGCGCCATCGTGAGCGCGAGCGTACCGGCGAGCCGCCCTTCGGGCTCTCTTTCAAGCAGATCCCCGATGAACGTCTTCCGCGATATCGCGGCGAGCACCGGGCGTTCGAAGGCCGAGAACGCCCCGAAGTTCCGACAGAGTTCCCAGTCGTCCTCGCTCGTCCGCTCCGGGACCCATCTCCCGACTGCTGGATCGAGGACGTATTCATCGATCCCGTAGCGCGCGCACCGCGCTATAACCGCCTCGAGCGCCGAGAGCGTAGCGGCAAGACCGACGGCATCGCCGGGCTCCTTGAAACTCGCCATCGCAAAGACCGGCAGCCCGGAGTCGGCGATCGCCCGCGCATACCGCTCGTCGGCAAGGCCGGAGATGTCGTTCACCGCATGGATGTCGTGGCGGAGGCAGACGTCGAGCACTTCAGGGTGCCGGGTATCCACCGATAGGGTGATCCCGGTCCCGTCAAACTCGGCGAGTGCCGCATCCACCCGTTCCGCCTCTTCGGCGACGGTTATGGGAAGCGTGCCCGGGGCCGTACTCCGCGCCCCGATATCGATCATATCGGCGCCCGCTTTACGCATGGCAAGGGCGCGATCGTAGAGCCTCCCGGTCGGGGTGTAGGAGCCCCGGTAGAACGATTCGGGGCTGCAGTTGATGACACCCATCAGGCGAACCGGGGCGCCGCCCCCGATCCGGAGGCGGTTTACCGTACAGTGCCGCATGTTCGTAACTTGGCCGCCAGAAAGGTGTTCTCCATCAGGGTTGCGATCGTCATGGGGCCGACGCCGCCGGGGACCGGGGTTATCGCTCCCGCCCGGTCGCGCACCGCCTCAAAATCGACGTCGCCGTGGAGTTTGCCCTGCTCGTCGTAGTTGATGCCGACATCGATGACCGTCGCCCCGGCCTTGATCATATCCGTTCCGACAAATTTCAACTTTCCAATCGCGCTGACAAGGATATCGGCGTTTCTCATCTCGTCCTCAAGGTTCCTTGTCTTCGAGTGGCAGATGGTGACGGTTGCGTCGGCGTTCAGGAGCAGGGCGGCCATGGGCCTGCCCACATCGATGCTCCGGCCGACGACGACCGCCCGCTTTCCTGCGATCGGGATCTTGTACTCGTCGAGAATCGTCATGATTCCCTGCGGGGTGCAGGGGGCAAAGACCGGGGTTCCGGCGAGAAGCCTTCCGAGGTTGCAGGGGTGGAATCCGTCCACGTCTTTGCCGGGTGCGACCGCATTGATCACCCGGGTGGTGTCTACCCCGGAGGGAAGCGGCAGCTGGACCAGGATGCCGTCGATCTCCGGGTCGTTGTTGAGGCGCGTGACCGTCTCAAGCACCCGCTCGGTGGAGGCGTCCTCCGGGAGTTCGATGCCGACGGACCCGATACCGACGCGCTCGCACGCCCGGTGCTTCATGCGGACGTAGAGTTTCGACCCCGGGTCTTCGCCCACGATGATGGTTGCGAGGCGCGGGTAGAGCCGGGACTCTTCTATCTCCTCCTTGAGGATCTCGAGCCTCTTCTCCGAGACTGCTTTACCGTCGAGTATCATGCTACTTCAGGGTGGAGGGGATACTTGCTCGCAAGGGCAATAACCTCTTCCCTCACTTCGGTAATCGCCTTCTTCGAGGTCTTGTCTCTCGCGATATCCTTTACGACCCGGCCGATCCAGTGACCGATCTGCTTCATCTCCTCCTCTTTCATGCCGCGGGAGGTGACGGCCGGCGTGCCGATCCTGAGACCGCTCGTCACGAAGGGGCTGAGTTGTTCGCGGGGGATGGTGTTCTTGTTCACGGTGATGCCCGCCTCGCCGAGCGCGACCTCGGCCGCAAGACCCGTGAGGTGCTCGCCGTTCGCCGAGACTCCAGTCAGGTCGAGGAGGATCAGGTGGTTGTCGGTGCCGCCGGAGACGAGGTCGAGCCCTTCCTGGTCGAGGACCTCGGCCATCGTGCGTGCGTTCTTGACGACCTGTCTGCAGTAGTCCTTATACGCGGGGGTCAGCGCCTCCTTGAAGCAGACCGCCTTCGCGGCGATGGTGTGCATCAGGGGGCCGCCCTGCATGCCGGGGAAGATGGACTTGTCGATGGCGGCAGCATCCTCTTTGCTGCACATGATGGCGCCGCCGCGGGGGCCGCGCAGGGTCTTATGCGTCGTCGTCGTCACGATGTCGACGACCCCGACCGGGGAGTTGTGGTATCCGGTTGCACAGAGCCCGGCGATGTGGGCGATGTCGGCCATGCACCTTGCGCCGACGGTATCGGCGACCTCCTGGAACGCCTTAAAGTCGATCTCGCGCGGGTAGGCGCTCGCACCGCAGACGATCATCTGTGGCTTGACGATCCGGGCCATCTCCTCGATAGCCGCGTAGTCGAGTGTCTCCGTCTCGTGGTCGACACCGTAGTGGAAGATGGAGTACCAGCGTCCGGTGATGTTGACCGGCGAGCCGTGGGAGAGGTGGCCGCCCTGGGTGAGGCTCTGGCTCATGATCTTGTCTTTGTAGCCGAGGTAGGCGAAGTAGACCGCCTGGTTTGCCTGGCTCCCCGAGTGCGGCTGGACGTTCGCGTGCTCCGCCCCGAAGAGTTCGCACATCCGGTCGCGCGCCAGGTTCTCCACGACGTCATGGAACTCGCAACCTCCGTAGTAACGTTTGCCGGGGTAGCCCTCGGCGTACTTATTGGTCATGATAGAACCCATCGCCTCGAGAACTGCAATGCTTACGACGTTCTCGGAGGCGATCAGTTCCAACCCGTTGACCTGACGCAGGCGCTCTTTCTCGATGAGGCCCGCGACTTCTGGATCGAAGTTTGCCAGATGAGACATGCAGAAATGGGTTGCCCCGACGAGGTAATATGCTTTCTTTTGCATGATCTATTCGTGACGGGTGCTTATCCGGCAGCCGCTGATTATTCCTCTCTTGCATCCCGGATAAAATGTAATAGTTCTTCTTTTCGAGAGATCCATAGTAATATTATTACGTAATTATTATCAAGGATTAATTCGAGGGAGACAATGGCTCAGAAGGATGCGAGGATACGGTTCCTGGAGCGAGAACTCGCGGAGCGCGAGAAGGAGATGGAGACGATGAAGGTCTATGACCAGCCGCCGGTATCGGAGGCGGTGGGAAGAGAGCATCCGGAGGCAGAGGAAGAGCGCCTGCAGGCCCTGGAACGGAAGGTGCGGGATCTCGAGGCCCTGGTGAAAGGCCTGATGGAAGAGGTCCTGGATCTCAAATCCGTGGCGATGAAACTCTCCCGGGAGACGGAAGAGCGCCGGAGGAGGCCGGTGGCGGCCGAAGAGAGAAAGGCCGCGACCACGCTTCGGGCGGAGCCTCGCGCCGGTGCCGAACCTGCGGCACCGTCGCCTACCGCGGCACCCCGCACACCCGCGCGCCCGGTGGAGAAGCAGCCGGAGGCGCCCGCCCCCGATGTCGGGGAGATGGATCTCATCATGCAGAACGACGGGACACTGAAGCCGGAACCGAGGCGGTCCTCGGAGTACATCGTTGCCAGCGCCCGGTTCGGGAACGCCCCGGTGAAGGGCCGGGGGAAAGGGGGCAAAACGTCCGAACGGACACTCTTCGTGGAACAGAAGAAGCGTTCCGTTGACGATGTCATCCAGGCTGAAGAGGATGATACGGTCGACCTTGAGCGGTAGTGAAAGGGAGCCTGATCCTTGTACATTACGCAGCTTGAGATCGACAACTTCAAGTCTTTCGCAAGAAAGACTAAAATTCCTTTTTTCGAAGGATTCACCGTCGTCTCAGGCCCGAATGGTTCCGGGAAGAGCAATATCATCGACAGTATCCTCTTCGTCCTGGCCCTCTCGGGGGCACGGGGGCTGCGAGCCGAGAAGCTGACCGACCTGATCAACGTCAACTCCGGGAAGAACACCGCCGAGGTGACGATCACGCTTTCGGACGGCACGACGATACGCCGCCGGATCAAGCGGACGCCGGCGGGATACTACAGTTACAACTACTTAAACAACCGCCTCTGTAAGCAGGGCGAGGTCGTCGAGTTCCTTGCGAAACTCGGGATCAAACCGGAGGGCTATAACGTCGTGATGCAGGGCGATATCACCCGCATCATGGAGATGAGCGACGGCGAACGGCGCAAAATCATCGATGAGATCGCGGGTGTCGCCGAGTTCGACCATAAGCGCGAACAGGCGTTCTCGGAACTCGAGGTGGTGCGGGAACGGATCGAGCGCGAAGAGATCCTTCTCTCGGAACTGGTGGCAAGGCTTGATGCGCTCCAGCACGAGCGTGAGCAGGCGGT
Source organism: Methanoculleus sp. (assembly GCF_035363275.1). Taxonomy (NCBI): domain Archaea; kingdom Methanobacteriati; phylum Methanobacteriota; class Methanomicrobia; order Methanomicrobiales; family Methanomicrobiaceae; genus Methanoculleus; species Methanoculleus sp. Next base: position 31,774 of record NZ_DAOSET010000029.1, read on the forward strand.
GGAGTACCGGCGGCTGCAGGGAGAACTGGAACGCCTCGAACAGTGCCGGGGTGCGGCGCTCGTCCGGCAGAAGGAGCAGGAGATCGGCACCCTTCACGACCTGATGCTCGACCACCAGGCGACGATGAGCCGCATCGCCGGCGAGGCCGAGGCTCTCGGCACAAGCCTTGAAGCGGCACGCGGGCGCCAGCGTGCGGCCGAGGAAGAGATCAACCAGAAGAGCGGTCCCGAGTATCTTGAACTCGTCGGACGGCTCGAGGAGGCGCGGGGCGGGATCAAGGTCGGCGAGAAAACCATCGAGCGGCTGAACGCCGACCGGAACGAGAACCTCGAGGCGGTCCAGCGGGTCTACATGGACAACCGGCGTGCCGAGGCCAGGGTCGAGGAGTGTGCCGCGCAGATCCGCACCCTCTCGATCGACCGGGCGAATCTCGCCATGGAACTTTCGACGCAGCACGAGCGATTGAAGACGGTCGAAGCGCGCATAACGAGCGAGAGTAAGGAGGTCGAAGGGATAAAGGACCAGCTCTTCGCCCGGATGCAGGACCTCGAGGGCAGAAAAGAACTCCGGGCGAAGATTCTCCACGAACAGGATATCCTCATCGAGAAGAGCCGGATGCGAACGTCGGAGCGGGAACGCCTGGATGCGCGTATCCACCAGATCGTGGAGGAACTGGAGAACAAGCAGGCCCAGGTCACGGATTACTCCTCCTGCATGGCCGACTGCGAGGTGGAGAAGCGCCGGATCGAGCGCGAACTCTCCGAGGCCGAGAGTACGCTCTTTGCACGGCGCTCAGCCCTTGACCGGTTGAAGAAGGAGATCCGGGAGAACGAGCAGAGCCTGATGCGCCTTGAAGCGCAGCAGCAGGCGCAGGGCGATGCCGGCGGGAGAGCGATGGACGCTGTCCTTGGCATGGAGGGTGTCCACGGCACCGTTGCGCAACTCGGGCGGGCGCCGCAGGAGTATGCGACCGCGCTCGATGTGGCGGCGATGGGCCGGCTCCGCTGGGTGGTCGTCGATACCGATGCGGTGGCATCGGATGCTATCCGCTACTTGAAGGAGAACCGTCTCGGGCGGGTCACGTTCCTGCCGCTCAACAAACTCCGCCCCCTTATCCTCTCGCCGCTCGAGGCGGACCCGGGCGTCGTCGGCTACGCGGTCGACCTGCTCGAGTTCGATCCGGCGTTCGACCGCGCGTTCCGGGTCGTCTTCGGCGCGACGGTGGTGGTGGATACCCTTGAGCGGGCGCGGCGGATGATGGGCCGCTACAAGATGGTCACGCTTGACGGGGACTTTGTCGAGAAGAGCGGCGCCATGACCGGGGGCTCTCAGGGGAAGAAGGTCCGCGGGTTCGGTGTGGCGGTCGACGACGAGATCATGCGGGTCCGCGCGACGCTTGCCGGTCTCGAAGCCGAGGCGGGGGAGATAGAAGCGTCTATCGGCCGCCTTGCTGTGGCTGCAGAGGCGAAACGGGCGGAGCGGAGTGCGGTCGACGAACAGGTTGCCCGCTACCGCATGCTTGTCGAGGAGTTCCGGAAGCGCACCGAGGTGCTTGCGGGGGAAAGACAGACCCTCGAAGCGACCCTGGAGGAGATGCTCGAGGGTGCGAAGACCGGCGGTGAGGAACTTGCGCGGCTTGAAGTGGACCTCGAGCGGACCGCCGGGGAGATCGCGCGACTCTCGGTAGAGGTTGACGACCTGAAGAAGAAACTCGATGACACCGAGATTCCTGCTCTCACCGAGCAGTATGAGGGTTATCGCAAGTCTGTGGAGGATATTGAGCGCCGGCTCCGGAATAAGGACGCCGATATCACCGATGCCAAACGCGAGCGGCAGCACTTCGCGAACCGCGCAGAAGAACTCGCCCTCGAGCGGAGCCGCCTCGAGGCGAAGAACCAGGAGATCGATGCCGAGATCGCTGCTGCGAAGGAGCAGATCGAGCACCAGCGCCGCCTGATCGTTGTGCTCGAGGCGCGACAGAAGGAGTTTTCCGACGAACTGGCCGATCTTCACGCAGAGCGGGACCGCATCCTCGGTGAGATCCGGGTGCTGGACCAGCAGGCTCTTGAACTCTCGGGCGCGATGGAGCGGGCCAGGATGCAGATCGACGCCCTCACGGAGCGGGAACACTCGCTGCTCGCGGAACTCGGGGCGCTCCGGGAGCAGGCTGGCGATGCGGAGACCGATCTGGATCTCCCTGCCATCGATGCGGGGATTGCTGAGGCTGAGCGGGCGTTGAAAAAGATCGGCGCGGTAAACATGCTCGCGATTGAGGAGTGCGACCGGGTCGGTGCGCGTGTTGAGGAGCGGACCGCAAAGAAGGAGGTCCTCTCCCGGGAGCGGACACTGCTTCTCGACCGGATAGAGCGGTACGAGAAGATGAAGTACGATGCCTTCATGACCGCGTTTGGCGCGATAGATACGAACTTCCGGGAGATCTTCGCGCGGCTGACCGACGGGAGCGGCAGGCTGGTCCTCGAGAATGAGGAGGACCCGTTTGCCGGCGGCATGACGTTTGCGGTGCAGCCGCGCGACAAGAAAGTCCACCTCCTCTCTTCGCTCTCCGGGGGCGAGAAGTCGCTCACCACGCTTGCGTTCATCTTCGCTATCCAGCAGTATATGCCCGCGCCGTTCTACGCGCTGGATGAGGTGGATATGTTCCTGGATGGGAACAATGTCGGCAGGATTGCTGCCATGATCAGCGATCTCACCGGGAACGCGCAGTCGATCATCGTCTCGCTCAGGAAGCCGATGATCGAGCGCGCCGACCGCATTGTGGGCGTGACGATCCGCGCGGACAAGAGCACCTACGTGACCGGTGTGCAGAACAATGGATGAAGAACCCGTCGAGATCCTGGTAGGTATGGCCGAGCGGGGGGAGGTCGACCCCTGGAACATCGATATCGTCGATGTGACGGACCGGTTCCTTGCCGAGCTCGACCGCCGCAAAGAACTGGACCTGCGGGTCTCCGGGAGGACACTCTTTTACGCCGCGTGTCTGTTGCGCCTGAAGTCGGATTACCTTGAGGGGTGGGACGGCGATGAGGAGGAGGACCTGATCTCCGATGAGGATGAGGAGCCTCTGGCCTACCTTGATTTTGATGCTGAACCCGGGGATGGGGGCGAGCCGATGGGCCGTCTGGAGCGTGAGATTCAACGCCGTCTTGGGAGGAAGAACCTGCGAAAGCGCCCGCCGGTCACGCTCTACGAGCTCATCAAGCAGCTCAAGACGGCGGAGAAGGAGCAGCGCCGGAAGCAAAGGAGACGGATAACGGTTGCCCGGGAGCCGGATCTCGACCTCAGTGCCGGGGACGTGGTGGCGGTAGCGCATGACGAGGGGTACCAGAAGGCGGTCGCGGTCGTGATGGAAGAATTCCGGCGAGCCGCACGAGACGGGGATCCCCTGACGCTTGATGACCTCTCCGGGGCAATGGGGCGGACCCGGCGGGAGGTGTACATCCCCCTTCTCTTCCTGATGCTCGAGGGAAAACTTGCCATCTGGCAGGACGAGTTCTTCGGCGAGATCTATGTCGGCGACCATATCCCTGATAATGGTTCTGGATAGAGTCGGCGCGGCCGGTCGTGCCTGATCCGGGGTGGGGCAGGCAGGCACAGTGAAGTTAGTATTCTGGTTCTTTTTTAAATATCTCGAAGGATTGTGCCCGTTTCCGGATCCGGGAGGCTGCGCGCGGAGGGGTTTTCCCGGAGCAGGACCTCGTTTTGGAGCCCATGCGATGGTGAGTCGGGAAGAATTCTCAGCCGGATGCCGGTTCTGGGTGCGGGTCCGGGGTAAACCTTTATATGTCGGTGGGAGCAACATGTAATAGTCAAGTCGGAGGTGATTCCCGCGCCTGATTCTGCATTCTGGTGCAGAATGTCGGGGGCTTCCGACGCATATGGGGGTCTGAGCCGGGTGCTTGGATCCGACGGGGCAGGGAAATGTTTATATAGCATTGACGACAACATTGTAAGGCTGTGTTGTCGGGGTGTCAGGCCGTGCAGCCCCTCGGGGTGGTCTGGTCTGTTGCCCTCTTCAACCGTTATGAGGGCCCAAGTTTCAGCTTGGGTCTGATACGGGTGACAATGTTTATATGCCTGGAAGTTCAATATGTATTCTCACAAGGCCTTTCCGGCAATCGTTTAATGCGATTACCTGGCTCGGGTCGGGAATACAATGAATTCCCGGTTCGACTCCTGAAGGGGGGACACAATGTTTATATCCTATGCGATACAAACATTATTTCCTCGCTCTGGTGAAACGGGGCGCCCGAGACATGATGTCTTGGGCGGGTTCTGCGATCGGACCGGGAATTCACTCTGAATTTCCGGGATGGATCCTGAAGCAGGATGAAAACGTTTATATGCAATGAGATACAAACGTTAATTCCTGCGCAGGTGAAGTGCTCCGGTCTGATTCGGGCCGGATTCCCTGTATCCAAAAAGGACATGAAGGTTCGAGCCATCAAATCTCGAATCTGATGCAGGAAGCAAATGTTTAAATACTTCAAAAATAAACATTGTTTTCCTGTTGATGGAGAATCAACGCGACCGCGCAAATCGCGGGTTGATTCTGACGTTGGCATTGGCAATGCGGAAATTTGTTCAGTAACCGCTAATTCCTCC
>NZ_DAOSET010000030.1:0-9874 GCF_035363275.1 Methanoculleus sp.
TAGCCGAGCAGGCTCGTGAAGAGCGCCGAGAAGAAGTTCAGCACGGCACCGCGGGTCATCACGTCGCGGAGCTGCGGCACGAGCATGACCGCGAAGAGTATCGTTATGCCGGTTATGGCGAAGTCCTGCCAGGTCGTCTCGATCACCCGTACACACGCGGTGCAGCATACAGGTATGACCTGCGAACATATCAGATCACCAGATTTCGGCCAGGTACTCCCCCTCCGCGGCGACGGCCCGGTCGTGCCACTCCGTGCCGACCCATCCATACTCGCTGAACCGCGGGGAGACGAAGAGCCCGGTCCCGCCGTTTTCAAGCGTCCAGACCTCCTGCCCGGGGGTGAACCGGCCCGCGACCTCGTCTTCCACCGCGCAATAGACGATCGCGTCGATGTTCTTCACCACCGACGCAGCCACCAGGTTCGGGGCGAGGTAGGACTGGTCGGCATCCTCCCCGATGAGGAATACGTCGCCGGTCTCGCGGGCGGCGGCGACGATCCCGGTGTTGCTGGAACCCGCGATCATCAGGATGACGTCGACGCCCTCCGCCCGGAGGCCGCGGGCGAGGTCACCCGCACGCCCCGGCATCCCGAACCCCTCGAAACTCTCGCCGACGTAGAGGACCGTCACGTTCACGGCCGGATCGTATGCCCCCGCTCCGGCCCTGAACCCCTCGACGAAGGGCTCGATGACGGCGACCGGGGCGCCGGCGATCGCGCCGATCCTTCCCGTCTCCGTCATCTTCGCCGCCATCACGCCCGCGAGGTAGGAGGCACCGTAGGGGACCATCACGGCGTCGCAGGCGTTCGGGAGTCCGAAGTCCTCCTGCTCGAGGGTGACGAACCGGATATCGGGGTTCGCTTCCGCCCACGCACGGGAGGCGCCGGCGAACTGGAACCCCTCGGTGATGACGAGGTCGGGCTTCTCGGTGAAGTTCCGGGCGGCGAAGACGGCGTCGAGGAGCGCGAGGTCGTCGTAGGTGAACTCCCTCTTCGTGAAGTCAAACGACTCCCCTGCCCGGAAGAGGCCCCGGTAGGCCGAGTCCGCAAACGACCGGTCGCCCTTTGCGAGCGGGTAGACCATCCAGACTACGGGCCCCTCACCGGCAGGGCCGGGCGAGGAGAGGGTGGGGCGGCGCGGGGAGACCTCCGCGGACGCGACCGGGGTGCTCTCGGAGAACGCCCCCCCCTCGATTGTCCAGCGGGTGTAGTAGCCGGCGAGCGGCCCGGAGGCGGAGTGCTCGCCGAACCGGAGTGGCCCGGAGGCGCCGGTGACCGCCGGGTGGCCGCCCGCACGGATCATCGCCGCGGCCTCGGAGGCCTCCTGGGGGTCCCAGCCCAACGTGGCGCCGTCGCCGGAGACGACCCACCGGAGGGAGGCCGCGAGCGGCTCATCGGGTGCCGCCTCCTGCCGGGCAGCGGTGTAGACGGCGAGGAGGAGGGCGTCGTAGGTCTGTGCGGCAAACGCCGGGGGTTCCTCGCCGAAGACCTCCTCGTAGGCGATCGCGTAGCCGGTCGAGGGGTCGGGGGCAAGCGACGTCCCCGAGATCCCCTCCGCCCGAAGCCCGAGACGCTCGATCAGGTAGGGCGAACGGCCGGCGTCGGTGAGGAAGAGGCCGGCGGGGGAGAGGGCGTCCGCGAGACGGGCGGCCTCCTCGGGGTAGAGGGCGGCGACGACCGTATCGGGCTCCTCCCCGCTGAGCCGTGCCGCAACCGCCGCGAGGTCGTCCGGGTCCTCGACGAAGGCCGTCCCGGTGAGCCGGACCCCGTGCATTGAGGCCGCCGCCGGGGCAAGCCGGGCGAACGTCTCGCCGTAGGTGGTGTTTGCCGCAACGAGCGAGACGTTCTCTACACCGGTATCGGAGAGAATCCCAAAGATCGCCTTCAGCTGCTCACCGTCACCGGAACAGGTCCGCCAGACGAGATCGTTCTCCCGGAATTCGGCCGTGACGAGGCCCGAGGTGGCGCTCGGCGACATGAGGAGTTTGCCCCGCCCGGTGACGAGGGGAGCGATCTCGAGGAGTTCCGCGCTCGTCGCTGGGCCGATGATGACGTCGATATCCCCGCGCCCGGCAAGCTCCTCCGCGTAGGCGGAGATGTTCCCCGTGCTCGTGTCGCGGTAGACGAGTTCGACCGGCCGGCCGCCCTCCCGGTTCAGCGCCTCCGCCGCCCAGGCGAGGCCGTCGAGGGAATGGGTGGCAAGCGAGCCGTTAGCCGGCAGGAGGACGCCGATCCGGACGGGATCGGGAGCGGCGGTGCAGCCTGCGGAAAGGATCGCCGACGCGACGATGCAGGTGAGCAGAACGAGCGGCAGGAGGGCAGGGAACCGGGGTCGTGGGGTCATGACAGATCTTCGTCCGGGCGCCGGGGTCGCGGCCGGCAGCCGATGCACTATACGTCGACAGTGGTCCGGATATGGTTTTTTATCGGAGTTCCGGCGGCCAAGCGGCCCTCATCCCGGAGTGCCCCGGTGGAAGGGTCCTGATCAGGGCATCCCATCCAGGTGCTCCATCTTCAGCCTGAGGATCCGGCCGCAGGACTCGTCGATCCGCTCCTCCGGGATCTTCCCCGACTCGACGGGTTCCTTCACGATCCCGACCGCCCTCTCCGCGATCTCCTCGTCGCAGTCGAGGTAGTTCTGCCTGGTGATCCCGGGATATCCGCCTCCTGGAAGGCGTCGCGAGGCAGACCCCGGTCTTCTCCCTCGCGCGTGCGTAGCCGTCGGCCGCGGGCGGGAGCGCCGAACCTCCCCGACGTGCAAGGGGAAGAGCGTAGAGCATTCTCGACGCCTTCTGGAGCGGCGCACCCCCCACGTCAAAGGCCCTGCTCCACCCCTTCCAACCCCGCAGGCTGACGACCGGCTCAACACCGGGCAGAGGAAGACGGAATATCCTCCTCTCCGGATGAGAGCGGACGCAAGACCAGATACAGGGCAGGTTTCCGGTCATATCGAACCATTCTACCCCAGGCCTCTACATCACGTATGCCGTTGCCGGAAGACCGCAGACACAAACGGCAGGACAGATCACTGCTCTCATAGGAGACCAGGCACCGTAACAACCCGGGAGGAAGATCTGCTCCACTCTCCATATACTCGCGAAACGACCTCCCGGCAAGTTCGGCCGCGTCGCGGCACCCGACAAGGGTTGCAGCGAGTTTGTTTGCATCAAGGATGCACCCGTCCCGGTCGAGGATAACGATGGGATACGGCATCTGCTCTACGAGCAGCCGGAAGAACTCTCTGCCTTCGCGGTTGCACTCCCTTGCAAATCGCCGTAACAGGGCAACTGAAGCCTGGTTAACAAATGCCTCGACGGTCTCCCTGTTCGTAACATCGCCCGGTCGAAACAACTCAATCAGGATATTACCAAAAATCTCGCCCTTACAGGCAAACCCCATGCAAAAACCCCGGCCAGGTCTTAACCTCTCTTGAGCCTGTACGCAACGCTCCTGTGGGATCCTGTGGAAACAGAGATCGTACGGCGATAAAACTTCAATGAGTGCACCTTTATGGAAGTCCGTCTCGGACAGGGGCAACTCACTGATAGGAAACGATACCCCGAGCGGATTGACGATCCCGAGAGCCTCCCAGAGCGCATTGGTCTGCTCTTCTTCTCCCACAACAGCACGGAGCGTAAACTCCCTCTGCTCCGGATCGAACGAGTTGATGCCGATGACACTCTCCGGGACGAGATCGTAGAGGCGATCCGCAATGTAACGGTAGAGATCTACCGAGTCCTCCATCTCGATGAAGTTCATCGCGGTCCGGGAGAGGAACTGCAGGTTTTGGACCTGCACTTTTTCGCGCGCCAGGCTCTTCTTGAGGGTGTCGTTGGCAACCCTCCTATCAATCGCAATCGCAGCCTGCCGGATGAGCGCCTCGATGAGATCCTTATTCGGCAGCAAGGAGCCACGTTTCTGGCTTATCCCGACATTGCCGATGAGTCTTCCCTTGGAGACAAGCCCCATCAGATAGATGTCAAGTTCTCCTGCTGTTTCCACAATCTGTTTATGCAGAAGCCGGGAGCGTGGAGGCACCTTTACAAGACTCCTGCACTGGATAAGTTCCGTCATGTCGGCCTTATTAATAAGAAAAAGCATCCCCGCGGGGCGCGTTCCCGGGGATTGCTCCGTTATCTCCAGTGCAGTAGAATCCCCGACAATACTTTTGAGAACGAGGTTTTGCGTAGGTCCATCGATGATGTCGATCCATACCAGAGGTAGCGGGGCGAGCGAGTAGACCTGCCGCACAACGTAATCGTAGATGTCATCATCTTCGCCCATGTCCATAAAGGCCATACCGGTCTGCGAGAGGAACTCCATCCCTCTGATATAGTCGTTGATCTTCGCTGCAGCCTCGCGCTTCTCAGTGATATCCCTGCCCATGCCCTGGCATTCGGAGAGGTGGCCGGAGGTATCAAAGAACGCGCGCATTGTCCACGTATTCCAGCGGATCCGCCCTGAGGAATGATGTATCCGGCATTCGAACGTGGAGACCGGATGATCGCGGCTCAGCGACCGAAATGCCTGATCCCTCGCATGGGCATCTTCATTGCATATACGGGGAATAAAGGGCTTCCCGATGAGATGCTCCACGCGCTCCTCAGAATACCGGGCATACGCAGCATTCACAAACGTGGCGGTGCCGTCCGGCATGCACCGGACGATAAACTCGGTCTGATCCTCGATGATACCCCGGTACCGGGCCTCACTCACCCGGAGCCTCTCCTGAGAGGCAACCTGATCGGTGATATCCTCAATGATCAGCGTGATACCCCGGGCTCCATCCTCAAATACCGTCGGCATCCGTTTCACGCGGAAATGACGCTCTGTTTCCTGCAGAACGCAGCGCATCTCAATGATCCGGTCTGGTGCGTCGCGTAACTCCGGCGGTGATAGATTGTTCTTCAGTGCAACGAGAATGGGGTTTTGTGAGATATGTATACTCGTGCCGACGACCGATTCCCGATCTTCGTTGAGCGCTACGAGCATCGGTTCGTTGACCTTCAGGATCCTGTTCTCATCATCGAGAACAACGACCATGTCGGAAGAGAAGTCAAGCATGGCAGATATGGGGACGCGATGGGAGAGGAAGTATACCTTTGCAGCTCCAATCTCCTGCATGTCGACCTGCCCGGAGATGAGGAGCATATCGAGATATTTCGATACAAGATTCCTGTTCATATGCAGTTTAGAAGAGACATCCGAGATGGTCATCCCCCGCGGGTTCCATTTCAGGTATTGTTTGATTCGATCCATCCTCTCCTGATCGAGCACGCTCATACAAGGGAATTAGGTGCTGGCATAGTAAATTTTTTTATTTGCAGGCCCCTAAACGAGTATCGGAGATTCTGCCGGGTGCCCTTCTTTCCGGCGCGTATTCAACACACAGCCATACCCGTAACTGCGACGGCATCTAAGGGTGTGCAGGATCACGGCAAAATGCATATCAAAATGTGCATGGCACACTATGGTGCATATTTTCATTGCAGACTTATATGGCGAAATTAGTGTGCAAATTCATAATAAAGGGTGGATTCCATCTTATTTTGGCACAGGACAACTGATGATGTGCCGTGTGACCACAGGAAAGGTAAAGCGGAGATGCAGACATTTAACTTCAACACGGAACACCTGATCCGACAGGCACAGGAAAAGTCGATGCGAGGAGATCACGCCGCTGCAGTGGAATGCCTGAGGAAGGCAATTGACATGGAACCGCAGCACCCGGGGGCGTTTGCCCTGATGGGGGATTGCTGCGACTACCTCGGTCAGCATGAGCAGGCAATCGCAAGTTACGATCAGGCAATCAGGATCGATCCCTATCATGCAGATGCATGGTTCAACAAGGGAATGAGTTTGAGATCGGTTGGGAGGGACGCAGAAGCAACGCAGTGTATTGCGAAATCAATCGAACTGTATTGCGGCCGTTGAGGCAGCATTAAGTTACCACACACCACAACTTTCGACGCTGCCGCACAACAAAGGACCGGTAAGCAGTCATGAGAAAAATACATTTTTATGGTCCTAAGACCGGACAAGGCAGTGGATGAACATTTCAGCGATCGCCGACCTCTAATACCGTGGTTCTTCTCCCGCCTATCTGCTCGAATCAATGCGCCCTCATACCATCCGGGATGCCGGGCGAAGCGAACATCTTCCTCAAGCAGATCCCCCTCCCGGGGGATGATTCCTGCATTCCTATGAAAATGGGGTTGACCTGACCCGCATCACGATGCATCAGGGACACGTTCCGTATAGGCATGGAGGAACCGCTGGCCGGAGTAAACCTCATCTGTCGCGGATTTCCCCGATTTTCCTGCCTGAACAACGACTCCTGCATCATTCCAGGGTCCTCGCTCCGTGAGAACAACCGCCCCCTCTGTCTTCCCGTACACAGTAAGAGCTGCCTCCTTGATAGTCAGTGACTTCCCCGTGATGCCGGCCCGGAAACCGTAAGCCTCAATTTTACCGGCCATCATGGATATCTCCCCACACGGCACGGACACCCCGTAATTCTCACTTTCAATCGTTACAACGCCCCCTAATTCGAGATCTCCCTTCTCAACAACAATACCACAGCCCCCCGAATCCCTCATCCGTGAATTGGTAATCCTGATAATCCCGCAAGGGATCTTTGCTGATCCTGACGGGATGAGCACCCCGTAATCATCCGCTGTAATCTCCACTCTCCCGTTGGTAATAATCAGATTGCCTTTCTCGGATACAATTCCGCCAAACCTGCCGGTAACAATGACGGTCGCTCCATGGATGCCGATATCCTTTGTCGTATAAATCCCCACATTACCATTTGCATTCATATTTACCACGGTACCAAGGATCAGGTTGCCCTCTTTCACCGAAAGACCGATCTCCACACCAGTAACTTTCAGACGACCACGTTCAATTTTCAGCGATTTACCCACAGAAAATCCGACATTACCGGAAGCCGAGAGATTAATACTTTCAATTACCGCAGATCCTGCCACAACCAGTCCGTTTTTACGGCCGGATACGGTGATGGATCCAAAGGTCGAGGTCATCTTTTTCCCGGAAATCCGCATGCCGTCTTCAGCCTCCCCGGAGACAGATACATCCCCGCCAGACTGGGTATAGGAGCCGTTCACCACAATTCCGTTGATCTTGCCAATCCCCATAATCCGGCCACCAGAGATTTCTGCATTACCTGCAATCTGCATTGCCGTATCTCCTGTAAGCATCAGACCTCCCCCGACATAGTTCAGGTCACCCCCAACAGATATTCCGGTCTCCCCGGATGCAGTGATATTTCCGTTTTGTATCTGCAGGTTTCCTCCAACCGCGATGGCAGTTTTTCCGGAGATTTCGTAGTCCCCGGAAAGATCCATATTCCGGGAAACAAAACACCCATAATCCTCTCCTGACAGAGTACCATTCGACCGGAGAATATTGCACGAACCGTTTACCTGCACACAGGATGTTGCATTCAGATCAAATGTCGAAACGTCAACGGTGAGACTGCCCTCCTCCAGGCGAATACCTATATCGCCGCAGAAGGCGTCAAAAACAGCAGAAGATATATCTATAGAGCCGTGGTGAATCAGAATTCCGCATCCCTCGGGGCTCTCGATCTTCAGGCCCCCTACGGAGAGATTCATATCTCCCGCAAGGTCAATTCCTGCACGATTTCCATAGATTGTCAGGGAACACATGCCGGTTGTGGTTAAGCCCCCGAATACCGATCTGATTGCTGTCGTTTCAGAACTGATGTCGAGTACGCTGCCGTCTGTGACGGAGATGTTCCCTGACGCATAGATCCCGTAATCGTTTGTCCGGATGATGAGGATGGTTTGTGCAATTTGCAGGGAGCCGGACTCGACAAAAATCCCTCCGTCGTCTCCCTTTATGGACAACGCTGCAATACCCGTAAGTTTCAGGTTTCCGTTGTGAATGCGAATTCCCGGCCCATGAGGGCTGAAGATCTGGTTGTCAAGCTGTTCCACCCGGATGGTGAGGTCTCCGGATGCTTCAATTGACGAGCCATGATAGTTGGAAAGGACAAGGGTGCGTGTTTCTGCAACCCAGTTCCATCCCTTGCCATAACAGTCGTCTTCGCCGGAGTAGGATCTCCCGCCGATGACAAACTCCTCGTTGGCCTCCGGAGCTCCCGACCGGTATTGATTGCTGTTTGCGGCATCAAGATTGGTATGCGGTTCGCCGTCATGTTGTTTTGCGCAAAAGAGTTCGTAATCCAGTCCCTGCTTTAGTGTTGGGCCTGCAATAGCCAGAAGACCGGTACAGTACGTGATTACGCTGTCGAAATCCCCACACCGCCGCATGGTATCAAGGACCGGAACCCATTTGTTTGAAGGGATGTCGGCGAGTGTTTTGTTGCCTGCAAATATCAGGGACAGGGCTTTTCTACGGCAGGAGACGGCTATCTCACGGTGGCGCATGGTATCAGCGGACCATGCGGCCCGGAGATAATAGTCTATGGCTTTTTCCGGATTGTTCTCCTCCAGCTGGATACGTGCAGCACGTATATACCGTGAAGCTAACGGGGGGATATCCGGATTCTGGAGATCGCAGTAATCAGGAGACTGCAGGAAGTCTTTGGTGATTACTGTTTTCTCCCCGATGTCTTTTGCAATGTATCCGCAATGTGGACATACTTCAAGTTGGTTTTTAAGAATGTCCGTTGTCAGTTCCTTTGGACGACCCTCAAGCTCCACTATTCCCGATGTCCCTGCCGTAACGGGATGCGTAGAGGGTGCACTGTTTATCTGTTTCGATGATTTATGGCAGACAAAACAGATTTTGGGGACGGTCTCAATCTGCGGCATGGCAACTTAAACGTTGGTGATAACTCAGTATACGCCACGCAACTATATCCAGTTAACACCTGGCTACGATCATCAAGATCCTGGTTACAATGCTCATACCGAAACTGCAACTCTTGGAGGAAGAGGGGAGTTTCCGGGCATTAACTCCAGGATATTGCAGTAATCGCTGCATTTCAAAGGACCAGAATATTTCTGGTACCATTAAATATAAACATTCCCATATGGTATCGGTTAATGTAAAGAGTACCGCCGGCCAACCCGCTTCCCTCCTCTTCATCGTTCTCTCCCATGCAGGACCTGCCCGGCACCGTACCGGCAGGTGATCCGGCATATCCCGGAAGAAGACCGTCGGCGTTCCAGCGCTCCTGCCGGCTATATCCCGTCCGAACGGATACCCCCGGAGCATCCGCGGCTTTGACGGCATATATGCCGCAGCCGGACAACCAGAAGGCGCGGGACGACTTCGGGCAATTCTTTGTGATGCTCGATCCATTTCTTCGACACAGGGGGACGTGTCTGACAACCGCGATCTGCCCACGCCCGGTCATGATGACGGAGAATACTCATAGTTTAAAAAGGTAGCGTCACAACACAATACAACGGATAGGAAAAATATGAAAATTTTAGAAGAGACGGGCATCTCCCTGGAAGTGACTCATCTCCTGGCCATTGGCCTGATAATGCTCGCCCTCAGTACCGTGCTCTTTTCGGTGGCTGCAGGGGCACTGCCCTACTATGAGGATGGCGTGTACGGTCTCCTTCTGATTATGTTCGGCCTGCAGCTGCAAACGATAGGAAAAACCCCGATCGGATCATTGAAGAGATCGTGGCCGGGACTCATTTCAGGGGTCATCATCACCGCAATTGGTTTTGCCACCTGTTTTATTCCGGGAGTTCTTGGCGACATTCCAAAGGTTCTGGTGATGATCATCTTCGGAGCCGGTAGTACTTTGCTGCTTTTGCAGCTGTTTTCTGCAGATGAGGTGCATCGGTTCCGGAAAACACTCGATGACGGAGTAGTTACCCACCTTACCGTCAGCGGTGCAGCAGTCT
>NZ_DAOSET010000030.1:9974-35600 GCF_035363275.1 Methanoculleus sp.
TGCCGTATGCTACAAGCGCCATGCATGGCGCCCTGATAGTGCTGCTTGGTGTTCAGGCTCTGGTCAGCGGCACTATGATGACGTTCGCGTTCAAACGTAACTGGATCTTCTTCTTTGTGGGGATGGTGTTCGTTGCGGTCGGGGCATTTGCTATCATTGTTCCTGACACGATTGTTGAGTTTCTGGTTCTCTTTATAGGAGGTTTCGTCATCCTCGGAGGACTTCATCTTCTTTACATCCTCTTGTGGCCAAAACCAAAGTCCGCGGAGCCCACCCCGAAACCGAAAGGAAAAGATCTCCTGCTGATGATTTCGCTGCTTGCTCTGGCACTGCTTACGGTCGCCTTGATGATCACCTTCGGTCTATCGATGCTTTTCAAAAACCTGATCCAAGGTCTTATACTTGCCGTTGTTCTCGTATGCTTCGGACTGTCACAGTTCGCTCTGTTTTATGTCCAGTCACTCGCGGAGAAGAAACACCTTATCGGATGACAGTAAGGCAGACGGCGGTGAACTCGTCTACCCCCTTGAAAATATCCACCAGCGCTTTTTTTCCCGACTCGATAGCCGGCACACGGCCGGTTCTCCGACAGCATCCATCTCGTCGACACTCACTGGCGGCTGCAGTGCAGCCCCCTTCGCCGCGGCCTTCCCGCCGGGTAGTCCACAAAGACAATGGTTTCAATTTAGCCGGCGATACGTACGAAACCCGCAACGGCATGCCGGTTCCCCACCCGACATTGCACAACAGATATAAGTTAGAATTTATTCATAAGAGAAATAATTAAATATAATATTACAATCCCCGAGATCCGGGGAGGCAACCGTATGGAAACCTATTAATAATACTTATTTTTAGTATTAGGTAATATTAAATAGAATTACCGCACAAGATCAGGATCATACGTTGAACGCTCAAATACGGAGTCTGAAAAACATGCGTGCAATCAGCAAAGAAGGCGGTTTAACCCTTCAGAGGCCTTACACCAAAACCGCCGTAGATGGAGGTCGAACCGAGAGTAATACCCTCTCGATCGTCCTGGTGTTTTTCGATGTCCGTGATAAATCCATACCGGTCGCAATCAGAAGATCCATGGAGGAGTTGATTTCATCTCTTCAGAACGAACTTTCAAAGCCTCTTAATCTCTCGATAATGTATCGTGACAATCCCCCCATAGCCCAAATCGAGCATAGAAAGGACGAGTTCCGCCGGATTATGCACGGGATCGACGGCTCCATCAAAATAGGCATTACGGAAGTCGGCCTCTGGGATCCGGTTCCGCCTTCACGATACCTGTACGCCATTGACTGCGATAACCACGCCTCTCTTCTGTCACTCCACCGTTTCAGGCAAGAAAGCGCAGGGACAGAACAGTTACTGCAACGTCTGGAAAAGGGAATTGTCAAAGCCTTCGGGATGGCTTGCGGCCTATACCACTGCAATGATCAGGGGTG
This sequence comes from Methanoculleus sp., assembly GCF_035363275.1. Taxonomy (NCBI): domain Archaea; kingdom Methanobacteriati; phylum Methanobacteriota; class Methanomicrobia; order Methanomicrobiales; family Methanomicrobiaceae; genus Methanoculleus; species Methanoculleus sp. The sequence goes on from NZ_DAOSET010000030.1 coordinate 11,429, forward strand.
TTTCCTGACGTATCATCTGGGGGAATTGGACCTTGATACGAATATGTATGTCTGCAAGAGATGTAGAGCAGACTTTGTCCATGCGTTGCAATCTCTAGGTGCGGCATCGTGCGAAACGGCGCATAGAGAGCCCCGTCGAGTAGGGGGGGTCATCCCGATACCCGCCCAATCATGATGCCGCATGCCGGGAGAACCGGTCCGGGGAATGAGCGCGCATACCGCTCGTATCATTGAACAATCTTCTTAACCACCTCTATCCGGTTGGAGAAGCGTTCAACCGCTGTGCGCTTCTTGTAGACCTCCGGATAAAACCGGATTGACCTTCCCCGCCCGGGGTGTTTCCGGGCTCTCCGGTTGACCGGGATGCTACTTCTAATTCCCTGATTTCAGTGTACGGACCAATCTCTCGGGCACCGTAGGTCGCATCCGCCGAGATGATGCAGGTCGTTTACCGTTCCTGGAGTCTCGAATGCTTCGCTGGTTGGGATGTAGAACCAGGGATCCGTCGAGATCCCCCGTGCCCGTCGAGGTCTCGCCCGGTAACTACTTCATCTCGATCAAGGAGGTCCAGGGAAAGGCGCCCTTTGACCAGCTCAAGGTACATCGGGACGAGGGAGGTCATCCCCGACAGCACGAGCCGGTTGAGCATCGCGGCGGTGAAGAGCCCCGCGGCGAGGACAGCCAGCAATGCTCCCGTAAAATCGAACTCCCCCTGCGTCATACACCAACCGGCATCCCGGGGATAACGAGATACGCGATGGCGACAGCACAGATCCCCACCGGCACGTTGAGGTAAAAGATCCACTCCCACGAGAGGAGGTGGAGGATGACACCGCCGAGGCCGAACCCCGCGGCAAGGCCGCGGGCGTTTGCCGCGGAGAAGTAGCCGAGCGCCCTCCCCCTGACCTGCTCCGGGAGCGAGACCAAGAGAAGCGCAGGACCCGTTGCCGTGATCATCGCGCCCCCGATCCCCTGCAGGGCACGGAACAGGATGAGCCAGAGAAAACCCGGCGACGCACCGCAGAAGAACGAGCTCGCGGTGAAGAGGGCAAACCCCGCAACGAAGATGTTTTTCTCCCCATCACGTCCCCGAGGCGCCCGAACGGGATCAAGAGCCCGGTGACGGCAAGCAGGTAGATCATCAGGACCCAGGAAGCCTCGCTGGCCCCCACATCGAAATGCCGGGAGACCGTGGTGAGGGAGAGGATGACGATGCTCGAGTCCGGGCCCCCATAAAGGAGCCGAGCACGATGGCAGCAATGATGAGGCCTCGTGCGGTCGTTTCGCGTAACCTGCCTACAACCGATCTGTACCGTTCCTTCGGGATCACTCTTCCGGATCCAGTTTCAATCGGTCAGGGAAGAGCGCGGGGGCAGCGGCGGCCCGTAACGGCCGGCGTTGTGGGATGTTTCCTGCGGCCGTCACGGTAGCGAACGGCCCGGCCCCGTCACGCGCCTATCTTTTCCGCGGGTTCGATCCGTTCCCGGACCTGCAACCGATACCATTCGATGATCTTCAAAATGACATCGTAACCCGTCCCCCTGAGGCGGTAGGACACCGCGGACTGGCTTGTGCCGACGCGGCCCCCGATCTCCTTCTGCGTGAGCCCCTCGAGCGCCAGCATCACGGCTTCGGCCTGCCTCTTCGTATACCCGTCAATCATCATGTCCAGGACGCTGCAGAAGATCGACAGCGTCGTGTTGACGCTCGCCCAGGGTGTCTTCACGATGATACCGCGCCCGGCCTCCTTCATGCCATCCAGCTCGAGGCCGGAGAGCCGGAATGCCTCGCCGTCCCCTTCGCCGGCCGAACCATCTGCCGGCAGGTGGCGGGCGGTTCCAATCCCGACTGCAATCCGTGCATCCATCCGGAGAGCGCTGTTGTCGCGGTCGAACCCGGCAATGAGCTTGAGGCGCAGGAGAACTGCATCCTCGAGCGCTTCCTCCGGGTTTGAGGAAACGCCCTGAAAGCTGTCTCCGCGGAATATCGAGAACGGCGCTATGTAGTCTTTCCCGATATCTCCCAGTGTATCCTTCAGGCGGCGTATGCACTCTTCACCGTATGCACTTTTGATATCGCGGGAACGGACCAGATCCCCCGTGAGGACTGCGTAAATTTTTCTTTCAGTCATGGCGCTACCGTCGCCTCCTCTTCAAGGTTTGTTGTCGGCAATCCGATATGAATATTTTCCCTTATAATATCATAATATGAGTCTTTTAACTTATATATGAAACTCATGTAGATATTTACTCATAAAGGGACGCACAGGTATCTTCATGTATATTCCAGGCATCCGCGCCCGGCGACTCCACGATCAGGTTGAATCGGACAATTCACATCCTGGACAGTTGAAGGAACTCCGACAAATACCCGATGAGCTGCTCAATCCCGCCCTGGCATACCAGGTAACCGGCAGCCGCCCCGATAAGGACCGCAACCGCGAAGCTCACCATCGTTCCTACGATGATGTACTCCGACCTCTTCGTGTCATTAATCCTGAAAAGCCCCTTTGCTGCTATGAGGAATCCGATGGCCGTGTACTCGTTCACCAGGATGAACGTCACGATCAGGACCCGCTCGACATATCCGATCAGACGGCCCGCGTGATCCAGTCCGTCCTCTCTTGAAGCGTCCATATCTTTTCGCCAGAACCGGATGACGCTGCCGACCAGGATCCCGCCGGGCTGAAGGACCAAAAGGAATGCGGTAACGACGATCCAGATCCGGATAATCTCGACCGGGCTGCCGCACGGGTAGGGGGCTGGAGTCTGTGGAGAGAGCAGCGCCAGAACGATGAAGAGAACCGCCAGGTGGGCGATAAAAAGCCACCCTGCAGGTTCAGGCATTCCATCCTTATCATCCGGATCTCGCCCGCGGGCCATCCTCTTTCGAATGCCCACCACCAGGTCGGGCAGCATGCCGTCGATGACGAAATGCGCTACCGTAACAAGGACAAAGGCGTACAGCAGCGCGTCTCGGAATTGCAGGAGAAGCCCGGGAAGCGACGACGGGTCTCTCAGGACGAATGTGATGTTCCAGAGGCTGGTAAAGAGGAACGTCAGCAATCCTGCCGTGAAGGCATGGTATGCCAGGGGCCCGGAGCGCCAGCCGTTCCCGGATCGATCCTTCGTCGGAGGTGCGGGCCGGAGAAGAAACTCCACCACTAAATATGCAAGAAATAGGCGGAGGAACAGCTCGATGCCGTGGGAGATTTCCATTGGAGTCAGGTAGTTATTCCTCTGAACTCCTACATTACTTCTCCTATTTGTTCCTGAGGAGAACGAACGTATTTATGCAATTATATCACCAAAATAGAACTACTGCCCGGGTATCTTGCTTCGGTCGGAGCGCCCGCGTCCGCCGCAACCGCAACTCCACGCTCCGGCAACAGGGCAGGATCCTGAATAATGCAGGGGAATTTTTACACCAGGACCCACGCACTATATAGCGACCGATTCCGCCACCCGTACGAGTTCGTCTCTCCCGAGCATGCCGCTCGTGATCCGGTAGGAGTATTCGCCGTCACGCCAGCGGACCTGGTCCCGCCCGTCGGCGGAGACGTATTCGGCCTCCCGGCCGCCGGCGAGGAGCATCGTCTCAGGCGTGCCGGGGAGGACCGGTTCTTCCCGATAGGGGTCGTAGAGCCGCTGCATGACCTCCAGGTCGCCCGTGCCGTCCGTGAACCGGAGCACCGTGTAGGCACCGGGGAGGACCGCCCCTTCGTTAAAGACATAACCCTCCGGGAGGGAGGACGGCACTTCCACACCGTAACGCCGGGCGTCGTCGATGCTCCATAGGAAGAGCGGCGTGAGCGCGGCCGTCGGCATCGGCCGGACCTCGACGCCTGCCGGCGGGTCGAAGGTGAAGAGGTCGTCCGGGAGCCCGGTGTTCGCCACGGGATCGGTAAATTCGGCAGAGAGGACCGGGTCGCCCCCGCTGCCGTACATCTCCACGCCGAGGAGGAGCCAGGTCTCTGCGTCGATCCGTGCCCTGAGGCGGTACACTCCCTCCCGGTTCCGGGTTGGGGCCTCAAAGATCTTCGCTTCCCCGGCAACCTCCAGGATATGGGCGGTGCGGCCGCCGACAGATTCGCTGCCCCGGTAGGAGGCATTCTGCTCCGCAAGCGACTCCGCGACTATTCCGGCATACCCCCTGACCTCCTCTGCCCAGCCGGGGTACGGGGGGTCGGAGAAGGCGGATGTCATATACGGTCCGGCGACCGTCAGCGCGGTCTGCGTCGCCGGGTCGTAGCGCCACTTCCGCGTGCCGTTCGAGAGCGTCACCGTCCCGGCGAGGTCCGCGGGTTTTAGGTATTCCAGCCGGTAACAGTCGGGACCTTTCCGGAGCAGCCTCGCGGTGACGCTCTCGGAACCGGCCGTTATCGCTACGGTGGCGGTGAACTCCTCCGTCCGCTCCTCCGCCGCGACGAACCGGGCGGCGATCTCGTCCGCCGCCGGCGGGTCTGCAGCGGTGCCGATGCACCCGGCGGTCCAGGCGAGGAGGAGGAGGAGCGCGAGCGCCAGAGGCTTCATCGGCAGGCCACCCCCGCCAGGATAAGGAGCAGCCCGACGAGCGGCATGAGGAGGAGGGCATACAGGGGTCCGACAAACTCCATGACACCCGGTGCGGGCACGGGAGGGGGGACGAAGAACGCATTAAAGGCCAGGAAGAGCGAGACCATGCCGAGTACCGCGACGACGATGATCGGCATCCGCACCCCGTCCCGGCAGCCGTCCGGGAAGGAGGAGAGGAGCAGCGCCGCGGCCGGGGGGAGCAGGAACATCATCAGGAACGCGGGATCCGCGAGATAGTACGGCACAGCCCACGCCACGACCCCCGTCCAGAGGACAAGAGCGGCGCAGACGGCGACAAACGGTATGCCCCGGCGCCACCGGGGCGACTCCTGCTGCATCGCCCGCAGGAACTCGACGGACCCGGCGAGCGAGATGAGCGATAGCGCGAATACGACGGTCCGTGAACCGACGGCCCCGCGGGTTGCAAGCGTCACCGCCATCGTCGCCCAGAGGAAGAAGAAGACCGCACTCGAGGCGATGAGCTGGCCGGGCTTCATCCCCGCCTCACCCCGCGGCAGAGGACCCCGATACCGCAGGCGGCCATCGCCGCGAGCGCCCCGAACCCCGGGGCTTGGGCGGGCGCCGTCCACCCATTCTCCCCAAACGACCGGGTCGTCCCGGCGAGGACGTAGCCGCCGTCGTCCGTCGCCGCAAGAGCCGAGATGTCGTCGGTCGCATCACCGCCAAACGAACGGGCGGCGGTAACGTTCCCCGTATGATCCAGGAGCACCAGCCACCCGTCGTGCGGCCCGCCGGCGTAGACCGCGCCGGTAAATGCATACCGCCCCGGAGACGACGCGACCGCCGATGTGACCAGCAGGGCGCCGCCGGGAATCTCCGGCATCACGGTCCAGGCGACGCTTCCGGTCCCGCCGGTCATGATGAGGCAGGGGCCGGGGAGGTCGCTCCCGGGGCGGATTGCCCCGCCGGCGACGAGGTAGCCGACGGCGCCCCCGCCGGGCACCTCGAGAAGAACCGCACGGGTGCCGCCGTCCAGCTCATCAACCGTCCTTGTCCAGAGAGTTTCCCCCGTCGGATCGGTCTTAAACACCCGGATGGGCACGGTTCCGAAACGTGCCGTTTCCCAGGGGTTCCTCACCGCGGCGAGATAGCCCCCGTCGACCGGGGTCGATATGACACCGTCCACGATCCCGGAGGCATTGCCGCCGATGGACCGGCTCCACTCCTCTCTCCCGTCCCGGTCGACCCTGACCAGCCATGCATCATCGGTCCCGATGTGCCGATTCCCGCCGAGGATGAACCCGCCGTCGCCGGTTCGGTCGACCGTCGAGAAGAGCCCGTCGCCGGGAAATGTCCGGCTCCAGACCTCCCGGCCGTCCGGAGCGACCTCAAAGAGCCAGGCACTCCGCGTATCCTTCTCCGGCGTCCAGCCGGTGCTCCCGGCGACGACGTAGGTTCCATCACCGGCCGCGACCATGGCACGTACGGTGTCCCAGTCCGGCCCGCCGTAGGTCTTTCTCCAGACTTCGTTGCCCGCGGCGTCCGTCCGGATCAGCAGGGCGTCACGGAACCCGGTGTTTCCGGCGATCAGGTATCCCCCGTCGTCCGCCTGGAGCACCGCCGCGACGTCCGCACTATCCCCGCCGGGGTAGGTCCGGTTCCAGACCTCGTTCCCCTGCCCGTCCGTCTTGATCAGCCAGACGGAGAGGTCATACCAGGTTGCCTGCGTGCCCGTGGGCGTGGCGGCAAACGCCTCCGCCATGGCCCGGGAGATATCAGCGAGCAGGGCGTTCTCCTCATCGGTCAGGACCGGGTTCTCCCCCGCCGTCGGGTCAAACCCGATCCGGGTCACCGAGCCTTCGGTCTCGTGCACCACCGGGTATCTCTGCCAGATCTCCCCGAGAGACTCCTTCATCGCTTCTTTCTCTTCGGCGGAGCGAGGGGAGCGATCGATGTAGCCGAGCAGGTTCTCCCGCTCATCGTCGGTCCCGACGAGCATGACGTAGTAGTAGGGCGACGCCTGCTTCACCGCGTCGTCGATCTCAAGCCGGTCGACGGGCGCCTCCACCGGGCTTTCGGCCGGGCGGGGGGTCTCTGCAGCCGCCGCCGGGAGGAGGAGGAGGCAGAGGATGAGGATAACGTGAAGATGCTTCATGGGAACACTCCGGCCTTCCGATTTCGTCAAACGCCGCTCCGGCACGTCTGCCGGCAGAACGGAAGGCCTATTAATGAGCGATGGGGGAGGGCGCTATATATCTTTTCTGTGCCGTCCGTCTACCCTGCAGATCAGCAGTCAGACTTCGAATCTGTGCCGGGCCTCGTAGCGGCGCCACGGGAAACCCGTCTCCGAAAGCCGTGCCTCGATATCAATCGTCAGGCTCTCCGTCCCCTCCCCATAAGATTGGAGGAGGAACGGGATCATCATCGCCCCGTTGCCCTGAACCCCCGTATCCGGGATCTCAAGAATGCTCCCGTATCCGCCGTCGGTTGCGCGCTGAAAACGGATGGCCGGCGAATCGCCGCCGAGAGCCTCCAGGTATGCCTCCGTGGAACCCCGGATGCCGATCGTCACGCTCTCGATACGTATCCCTGCACGATCCCCGAGTTCGACAACCAGTCGTGCCCGGCCGGAAGCCGGGAGCGGTTCATGAAGCACCGATACGGGGAAGACCTCCCTGTCGTCATGCAGAAATATTGCCGTCTTCCTGAATTCATCGCCGGTGGCATCGTATTCGGTCAGTTGAACCGGAGGAATGAGGAACGCGAACGCCAACAGCGCTGCGAGAGCCACCGCCCCGAATAGGTATGCGCGATTCACCCCTCGCGCCTCCGCCCCGCACGAGCGGCGAGCCGCCCTCCCGCGAGCGCAAGGATACCCATCCCGGCGGAGAACCCGGGCGCGGTCCGGGCCTGCGGCGGCTCCGGCTCCAGTTCCAGGTCGAGCCGGTTGGTGATGTTCTCGAAGACGACCTCCCGGTGCAGGGGGAGGTAGCCCTCCTTCTCGACCGAGACGGTCTGTCCGTAGCCGAACGCGTTCTCGACCAGGTAGCCGCCGTCGCCGGCGGTCCCGGTCGTCACGGGACGCGGTCCCCAGGCGAGCGGGAGGACTGACTCGAACCTCACGGTTGCGTCCGGGACCGGACGGCCGTCGACGTCCTTCACCGTCCCGATCACGTGGATCCACGGCGGCGGCGGGATATCGACGTTGACGGAGACGGCGAGCACCGCTTCAGAGGTCTTTCCCAGGTTATCGATCAGGGTCACGGTGATCGTCTCGTTCCCCTCCGCGACCGGGACGGTGCAGGAGAAATCGGTCGCGTTCCCGCACGAGACCGTACCTGCGCTGCTCTCGACCACCACGTCCCGTATCCCGTTCGAGGCCTCGGCCCTGCCGGCGACCGTGACCTCGGGCGGGACGAGATCGCTCCATACCGTCTCGTACTGCTTCGGTGAGGTGACGGAGAGGAACCCCGGCATCATCCGCCCCGTGGCCCGGCTCCCCGGAGGAACGGCCGGTCGGTCACGCATACACAACCCTCTCCGCCAGTCCGATCTCCCGCGGAGGAAAGACGACCAGCGCCCGGGGATCCTGGTCGATGGCGGTCGGCGTCCGGTTTTCGTCCGGCGGGTCAACGGGGTAGATCTCGATGGTGTGCCAGACCTCCGTGGTGGCAAAGGAGATGAACTCCAGCGGCCGGAGGGTGCCGTTCTCGATTGCGTAGATGTTGTTGTAGGTGTCGTCGTAGGTCCGGTTCTGCTCGTGGTAGAAGACCTTCAGGCTCATTCCCTTGCCGTATGAGAGCTCATCGAACGGGATGTCGTCGACGGCGGCAAGGGCTCCGAGCGGGTGGGCGTGAGGAGGGCGGTGATCGAGCCGCTGGGACGAGAGGTAGGCGCTCCCGTTTCTGAGGACGAAGGCGGAGTGGACCCAGGGATCGCCCTCCATATCGGCGAAGAACCCGAACTGGATGTAGGTGAACGAGCCGTTCGCATCGAAGTCCATGACGAGCATCGGCGACTTCGCCGTCCGGTTGTCGAACGGGATCTGCTCTTCCATCGCCCCCCAGATCTCGAGGATCGGGGGATTGTACCACTCCACCGGGAGGACCGGGACGGTCTCGTAGTCGATCGTCTCGTAGCCGGGCGGGACGTAGGAGGCACGCCAGAGGGCGAAGACCACCACGACGGCGATGCCGAGCACAAGCCACCGGTCCTTCATGGTGGAAGTTGGGACGCAAGATTATATACGGTTTCTGTGCCGGCCGTCTACCTACAAGCCCCGGTTTCCCCGTAGCCGGGCGGTGATGGCCGCCGGCAAAACGCAAAGGTCAAGGTGCCGGAGCCCCACTCCTGTAGCATGCGACGCTGGCCGGCTGCTCTCCTCCTGATTGCTCTCCTTGCAGCGCTTCCCGCCTCTGCGGCCGCCGGCTATACGGTCGAGCCGGCCGGCGACTACGTGCCCGACCGCCCGCCGCTGGACCTGACACCCATCGAGTGGTGGCAGGTCCCGATCCAGGTCCTGATCGCCGACCTCCTCATCGGGACCGCCCCGGAACTTCTGGTCGCCTTCAACATCCTGGTCCTCTTAAACGTCTGGCTCTTCTTCGGCTACCGCCGCATCGCAAAACGCGCCGCACTCGAACACGAGACCCGGACGGCGATCTACGACCACATCTGCGCCCACCCCGGGATCCGCCTCGGCACCCTCGTCCGGGACCTCGGGGTAAACCGGGGGACCCTGAGGTACCATCTCGGAAGACTGCAGGAGTTCGGTATGATCGCCACCGCCGCCGTCGAAGGGCAGACGGGGTACTTCGAGAACCGGCATAGGTACACGCCGCTCGAGGCGAAGGTGCTCATCCACCTCCGGAACCGGAGCAGGCGAGAACTCCTCGCCATTCTGCTGGAGAGTCCGGGGGCATCAAGGCGGGAACTTGCACAACGGGTCGGGATCACCGCCTCGTCGGTCTCGTGGCACATGCGGCGCCTGCAGGCCGACGGGATCGTCCTTCGGGAGGAGACGGGCGGGGGAGTCCGGTATAGCCTATCAGGAGAGGCGACGGCGTTGTTCGAGGAACGGGCGAGCCGGATGCCAGCGATAACTGAGGACTGCCGGAATCTCGAAAGGCGTGCGGAGGCGGGCAACGGGACCGACAGGTGAGAGAGGCCGGAAGCCCGCTGCAGGGTCGCGGCCGTTCCCGGACATGCCGGAATCCGCAACGGATAAGACCAACCCACCAAAACCGATCATACTCATCAACCAGGAGCCACCCCGATGAAACCCCTCCGCATCCATACCGGACGCCTCGACCTGATCCCCGCAACGCTTGAGATCCTGAAGGCCGACCGCAACGACCGCCGGGAACTCGCCCGCCTTCTCGACGCCGCCGTTCCCGGCTCGTGGCCGCCCCCGCTCCTCGACGATGCGACCATCACCGAGTTCATCCGGATGGCCGCCGGGAACGCCGACCCGCTCTTCATCTCCTGGTACTGGGTCCGGGACGACCCCGCGGAGGGCGGCCGGATGCTCGTCGGGAGCGGGGGGATCGCCTCCTCGCCGGCTCCATAAGGGTGCTCGAGAAGAACGGGTTTGTGTGTGCGGGCAAAGCCCCCGCCGGGGAGGGGTTTGAGGAGGGGACGATCGCCTACGTACTGGAGAGGCCCGACGCTCCGGTCTGAGCCCGCCGGGCGCCTCCGCCATTCAACGGTGTTGATTCCGAAGTAGGCATGGATCAGTTTGTCGCGCATGCCAGCCATCTCACTCCAGGGATACTCAGGGTAGTTCTCTCGGACCTGGCGGGGGATACATTTGCCTCACCGATCACTTCCAGCGCCCGGGTGACGGCATAAACAGTCTTATCGCCCTCGAGGAACTCCTCATATGACATACCCCGGGTAAAGATCTCGATCTTGTCGACGGCATCAAGGATATCGTCCAGGTAGTCAAGGGTGCTTCGCGGGGCCGTCCATACGTAGAGAACCTCTTTTGCGACACGGTGGCCGATACGGGGTTTGAGCGTGCTCTTCTCGACCAGATCCACCGGCCTCCCGATACGTTCGGAGAGATACCGCTCGAAGCCTCGAGAAACCCGAAGATCCCCGGCACCTCGGAGAACTCGACCAGGATGTCCACGTCGCTTCCTCCGTACTCCTCGCCGCGCCGACACGAACCGAAGACGCCGATAGATCGGACACGATAGGTCTCCTCCAGGTACGCCTTTTCTCCCCGGAGAATATCGATAACCCTCGCACATTCCCCACCGGGCTGCAGAGTGGCTCCGTCCATTCCTGATCGGGATATGCACCGTTCTCTCTAGTATACGTATCCCCGGTGGCATCGGAATCTTCAGCAACTTACGGGAAGACCGGAGCGCTCTTCGGCGAGGGACAGAGGCTCCCGGAACCGATCCTGCCGTATCTGGAGTGAGAGGCGAACAACCGGATCGTTCTTCACCACCCGGCTCATACCCTCTACCATGCCCGATGATGGGGAGATCATCAGTGCTGCCCTCGATAAGGCCCGCGAGCTCGGGGCGGACGTGGCGGGCGCCGTGGCGGCGGCGAGGCTCGTCGACTGCCCTTCGGCGGTCGCGGACTGGCACCGGGGCTCGCAGGCGGACCGCGGGACCTACATCGTCCTCGGCCTCTACCATGACCCGGAGCACCCCGAACTCGACCTCTGGGAGGTGGGCCGGGGGACCCCCGGCGACCGGATCCTCGCCGGGATCGGGAAGGCCCTCGCCCGCTGGTTCGAGGAAGAGTACGGGATCCGGAGCCGGCTCATCCCCTACCGGCTCCAGGAAGGCGGGATCTACCTCAAGGACGCAGCCTGCATGGCGGGCCTCGGGCGGATGGGGAGGAACAACCTCGTCATCGTCCCCCGCCACGGGCCGCGCGTCCGGTTCCGGGCGGTCTGGACGGACCTGGACTCTCCCGGCGGGGACCTTCCCGGGGAAGAACCCTCCTGCGCCGGGTGCGAGGGCTGCTGCGTCGCCGCCTGCCCGATGGGTTCCTTTGTTACCGGGAGGTTCAGCCGGGAGCGGTGCCTGGCGCGGATGGACGCCGATAAGGCCTCCGGGAGAGGGGCGATCGACCACTGCCGGGCCTGCGAACTCACCTGTCCCGGCCGCACTACCGGGCGGCAGCCCTGATAGCCTCAAGCCTCGCCAGAACCCCGGCCACGTTCGCCTCCATATCAACCCCGGGAGCGGGAGAAAAAATGCCGGCTCACCCCCGATCTGCACAAGCGGCCTGCTTCCGCACGCCGCCGCCCCGCACAGCAACATATATATGAAATGCTCCCAACCGGGGATCGCCAACAGGCAGGAGAGAGGAACCATGGCATGGAGAGGATCGGCCCGCGGGCCCTGGAGCGAGATCGAGGATACGATCGCAGGCATGCAGAGACAGTTTTCGGAGGTGATGGAGCGCCTCTCGGGTGCCGCCCAGCAGGCGCCTTTCGTCGGCGGGGCCGGGGCGACGGTCGACGTCGTCGAACACGAGTCGGACGTCGTGGTCGTCGCCGACCTCCCCGGCGTCGAGCGGGAGGGGATCACCGTCCGGCTCCTTGATGCGCGGACGCTCCGGATCGCCGCCCGGCGGGAGGAGGCAAGAGAGGAGGAGCAGGCCGGGTATCACCTGCGGGAGCGGAGGGTCGGCGCGATCGCCCGGACGGTCACCCTCCCCACCGACGTCCGGGACGAGGAGGCCCGCGCCACCTTCAAGAACGGGGTTCTTGAGGTGCGGTTAAAGAAGGTCGCCGAAGCCCGCGGAAAAGAGATCCCGTTGAGCGGAGAGGCCGGCCGATCCCTTGCAGAGACACACCGGCAGCAGGTCGAGGAGGAGTACCGGGAGGACCGGGAGAAGATGAAGTCCTCGGGGTATCTGAGCTCCCGGGAACTGGAGCAGGCAGCGCAGAAGGTCACGATCCCGGAGACAGGGAGTGCCGAAGAGCAGAAAAAAGCCGCAGATCTCCGCCGGCAGAAGGAGAGGATGTACGAGGAAGGGAGGAAGAGACTCGCAGGGTAGACGGCACTGCGCCCGGAGATATCCAGGCCGGTCCGTCACGACACCCGGTCCCGGACGGCCGCAAATCCTGCCTCGATCAGGTCCAGGAAACGCCGGTTGCGCCAGCCGGGGTAGGGCAGACAGAGGAGGCGGCTCTCCTCAAAGCGTGCCTCCCGGGAGATCGCCGTGATCCCGGCACCGGCAAGAGCGCCCGCGTAGGGCTCGATCTCCCGGAGCCCGGTGAGCGCCGTATTCCCGAGAGCGACGACGCATTCCGGGGCAAGGGCGGCGATCTCGGGCCCGAGGATCCCCCGGGCGCTCAGCCGGACGAGGTCGGCCGGGATAGACGCCTTCCGGTTCTTCCGGTAGACGCACCGGACCGTGTCGACGAGATAACAGCCCTGCCCGGTGAAGAGGTCGAGATTCTCCCGGCGCGATTGGCCCTCAAGGTCGAGCAGAGCGAAGAGGTTCTCCGCAAACCTGCCGGAGAGCGGCGCCCGGCGGGGCGCGGCATCGTAGCGGTCGTTCCAGAAGTAGGGGTAGTCGGGCCGCCGACAGTCTGCGGGCCCGGCGACCTCGCGCCGTCCGGCGGCCCAGGGCGGGGACTCGGCGATGAAGAGAACCTTCACGCGGCCGGGCCTGCGATCCGCGGCCCCGCAGGCGTCGTGCGGCAGGAGTTCGGGCAGGAGAATCCCGTAGAGGTCCGGCCGACCGGCGGAATACCTGCCGTAGACCCCCGCAACGCTCGCGGCACTGAGAGAATCCATGCCGGTATCTTCGCCTGCAGAACGGATATGTGTTGCAGGGCAGGGCCGGGGAGCGCCGTGCGGATGCGACATATAAAGAGGTATCAGCACCAAGAGGTGAACGAATGGAGAACAATATCACCTTCAAGGAATTCAATATCTCGGAGAAGATGCTCCGGGCGATAGAAGATATGGGCTTTGAGGAGCCGACGCCCATCCAGGTACGCACAATACCCTTGATTCTCGAAGGGCGCGACGTGACCGGTCAGGCCCAGACCGGGACCGGAAAGACGGCAGCGTTCGGCGTCCCGGCGATCGAGCGTGTCGACCCCGATAGCCGGGCGACGCAGGTCCTCGTCCTCTCCCCCACCCGGGAACTCGCCATCCAGACCGCCGAGGAGTTCGCCCGCCTGGCGAAGCATCACCGGGGCATCAACATCCTCCCGATCTACGGCGGCCAGCCGATCGACCGGCAGTTCCGGGGACTGCAACGCGGCGTCCAGATCATCGTCGGGACACCCGGGCGGGTGCTCGACCACCTCGACCGGGGGACCCTCGCGTTTGGCGGAGTGCACCTGGTCGTCCTCGATGAAGCGGACCAGATGCTGGATATGGGGTTCCGTGAGGACATCGAGAAGATCCTCGACGAGACCCCGCAGGACCGCCAGACAGTCCTCTTCTCGGCCACCCTCCCAAAACCCATCCTCGAGATCTCAAGGCGGTTCCAGAAGAACCCCGAGTTCATATCGGTCGCACGCCGGGAAGTGACCGTCCCGCAGATCGAGCAGCTCTACCTTGAGGTGCGGAGCCGGGACAAACTCGAGATCCTCTCCCGGCTGCTCGACCTCTACGACCCGGAACTGACCCTGATCTTCTCCAACACCAAGAGGGGCGTCGACGAACTGACCACCCACCTCCAGGCCCGGGGCTACTTCGCCGAGGGCCTCCACGGGGACATGAAACAGGTCCTCCGGGACCGGGTGATGGCGAAGTTCCGCGCAGGAAACATCGATATCCTCGTCGCAACCGATGTGGCCGCGCGCGGTATCGACGTCGAGGACGTCGACCTGGTCATCAACTACGACGTCCCGCAGGATATCGAGTACTACATCCACAGGATCGGCCGGACTGCACGGGCAGGACGGACCGGACGGGCCGTCACGTTCGTGGGCCCGAAAGAATACTTCAAACTCCGGACGATCCAGGACTACACCCGGATCAAGATCGCCCGCATCCCGCTCCCGACACAGGGCGACGTCGAGGAGAGCCGGACGCGAAAACTGATCGAGCGGGTGCAGCACGTCATAGACGAGGGCAGCCTCGACCACTACGAGAATCTGGTCGACCGCATCATCACCGGGGACTACACGGCGCTTGAGGTTGCCGCCGCCCTCCTGAAACTGGAACTCGGCGTGGGCGAACGGGGTCAGGGCCTGCCGCAGGAGATCCGGCCGGCCCAGGGGCTGGCTCTCCTCAAAATCCCGGCCGGGAGAGAGCACCAGATCCGGCCGAAGGACATCGTCGGAGCGCTCGCGGGCGAGACCGGGATCCCCGGCAACGCTATCGGTGCAATTAACATCTACGACAGGCACTCCACCGTCGACGTGCCTCTTGAGCTCGTCGAGCAGGTCATCGAGGGGATGAAAGGAAAGACTATCGCACGGGTCAGGCTGACCCAGCCGATCGAGGTCGTCGGAGCACCGGGCGAGCGGTAAGTTACTGCAGGCCGGCCCGAACGTCTATTCTTACGGAGCCGGGGCGTGGAGCCAGAACCCCCGATCACCCGGAACGGTTTGCCGTATACCGGGACCTCAATCTCTCCGGGCCGGCACGAACGCCGGACGAGAACCCGGGAAGCCGGGGGTTCTCCAGGTGAGCAGGACCCGGACTCTCGGGAGAGAAACAACTATATACCTTGATGCGTATTTTGTCATCGTTGGGGGGGTGGTTGCGTCAACCGGTGTAGGTCCAATCCTTGAATCTTCCGGAGTCTCATCGCCATTGAAAATACCCATATATGGTTGTCCTGTGATCCGCAGGCTCACAATACCATAACAGAGAAGCGTGCTGCAAACTCCTGCCCGGGTTCAGCCGGCCATCTGTGCCATCCGCCCTGCATCAGGGGGCGCGACGGGGCAGTCGGACCCGAAGCGCCCCCTGCGGAAAAAAACCGGGTGCCCGGACTCACGCGTAATATCGCCGGACACCCCCGCGAGGACATCTCTCATGGTCTCGCCCGCCCGCAGGGTTATCGAAGGTATACTCTTTTTGATCCGGGTGCCCGATCAGGTATTGCGGATAAGGAGCTCAGCGCTCAGCATATCCAGGTAGTCGGTGAGGAGCCGGGTGATCAGGAAATGCTGACGGACGTGCTCCTTGCCGGCACGGCCGAGCCGCTCGCCGAGCTCGGGGTTCTCAAGGACCTGCCGGATCCTCCAGGCGAACCCTTCGGTGTCGGTCGGGTCGAGGAGGAACCCGGTCTCGCCGTCCTCGATCTGGAGCGGGATCCCGCCCACGCGGGAGGCGATGACCGGCCGCCCCTTCCAGAGCCCCTCGGTGACGGTCAGGCCGAAGCCCTCGCGGAGCGACTTCTGGAGGATGACGCACGAGACCCGCTGCAGGGCATTGACCAGCAGGTGGTCTTCGGCGGTGATCAGGATGACGTCGCCGGATTCGATGAAGGGGCGCGCCTTCTCCTCGACCCGCCGGTAGATCGCCCAGCCTTCGGGGTCGTCGGGGGCCATGCTGCCGCAGAGGACGAGCCTGCAGTCGACGTGCTTTTTGACCTCGATAAAGACGTCGACGACGCCTTCGGGATCCTTCCACTTGTCGAACCGCGAGATCTGGGTGATCAGCGGTTTGTCGATCGGGACGTCGTACTTCGCAAGGAGCCCGGCTATCTCCGCTTCGGAGAGGTCGCGGTTCTTCTCCGAGAGGGGATCGATCGCCGGCCGGCAGATCCACTGCTCCATCGGCATCCCCGCCCGGCGGTACTGGTCATGGGAGATGACCATCCGGTCGTAGTCGAGGACGAACCCCTTGAGGAACTCCCAGAGGGCGGGGTCGGGGTTCGAGAGGTCGACGTGGCACCGCCAGACCCAGGGCTGAGCTTTAGGGTAGAACCGGATCAGCGGCAGGGGCTGCGGGTCGTGGATGACGACGAGGTCGTGGTCGATCGCCATCTGCCCGGAGAAAGACTGGTTCGTTTTGAGATAGAGACCCTTCTCCTCGTCCGAAAAGGCGATCGGCTGCCCCTGGAGCGCGTTGTGGAAGTTCTTGGTGATCGCGAAGAAGCCGCCTTCGCCGGTCAGGATATTCCATTGCGTCTTGATCCCGACGTCGTTCATGAGCGGAACGAGCGAGAGGATCATCTCCGCAACGCCGCCGCTCTGGTAGGTCGAGTTCACGTGAAGGACCCGCTTCCCCTGGAGCGCCACCGCTTTACGGTAGATCCCGGAGATGACATCGTCGCCGACGATGGGCCGGTGGTCCTCAAGCGTCCGGCCGTTATCGCAGATACAGGTTATTCCGTCCATGTACGCCATCGCAGTTCTCCCCCGGAAGAATGTGCTGAGACTTGCTACAGTAGAGCATCTGTACGTGCTATTTTATAAATATATCTATATAAAAAAGATGCATTAAATCAAGGTTCATTCCGATACGGCCGTTCAGAGGCAGTATAAGGTGATTAACGTCATCCACCGTTGAGAACGATATGGCAAAAAGGTTAATAATGGGACAGGAATCGGGGCCGTCCGGGCAGCGCTGGACGGGAGAGCGCAAGGGCTCCGATGAGGCGAGGCGCCGCCATAATCGGGAGGAGAAACGCCCATATAGGCCGGGACCCTAACCTTACCCGGAGCAATGTACCGAAAGTACGCCTCGATGCCGGACTGCCCTCCCCGGGTCACCACTCACGACGGCGTGACCTTCAGGAGGATGCCGGATGGGGCCGACGCCGTCTACATCGTCGGCGAGTACCACTTCGACGACATCCGGCCGGACGATACCGTTCTGGACATCGGGGCGAACGTCGGCGCCTTCTGCATCCGTGCCGCCCGGCGGTCACGGCACGTGCTGGCTGTCGAGCCCGTCCTCGCGGATGCTCTTCGGGAAAACATCCGATTGAACGACGCCGGCGTCACGGTGGTCAACGGGGCGCTCGGCGACGGGAGCACGATGCGGGTCACCTGGGGGCGCGAGACCCTCAGCGTGGCGACCCATACCCTCGGGGACCTCGCCGCCATGGCCGGCGGGTGCGACTTCCTGAAGTGCGACTGCGAAGGGGCCGAATGGTCCATCCGGCCCGGAGATCTTGAGGGTGTCCGCCGCATCGAGATGGAACTCCACATGCCCCCGATCGGCGGGCCGATGAACAGGGCACTCCTCGATTACATCGGGGCGCATTATGATTTCGCAATCGACCGGACACCCGGGTACGACGTGAAGGGCGTGATGGGCGTCCTGCACGCAGTCCGGAAGAGCAGCCGGTAACTCCCGGAACAGCAGGGAACTCATGGAATCCCGCCAATCCGGGCCTGTCCGGCATGCATAAATAGGAAGCCGGGATCACCACCCCGCCGGTGAAACAGTATGGTCCAGGCAAAAGAAGGTGATACCGTCAAGGTACACTACACCGGAAAACTCGGAGACGGCACGATCTTTGATACTTCTGACGATCGAGCACCTCTCGAATTCACCATCGGCGGGGGGCAGATCATCCCGGGGTTCGAGAAGGCCGTGATCGGGATGGAGCCGGGCGAGACAAAGACCGCCACGATCCCGCCCGAAGAGGCATACGGCCCACGCAGCGAGGAGATGACGCTCACGGTTGACCGGGGACAGTTCCCCGAGGAGATCGACCCCGAACCGGGCCAGCAACTCCAGGTCCAGCAGCCGGACGGCAGAGCGGCCGTCGTCATCATCAGCGACGTCTCGGAATCGACCGTGACGCTGGACGCGAACCACCCCCTCGCCGGGCAGCCCCTGACGTTCGATATCCGGCTCGTGGATATCGTCAGGGCTGCGCATGAGCAGCAGGTCGCCGGGTAATCCCTACGATCTCAGGATCAGTGGCAACTCTGAAAGCGGCCGGGTGTTGACGATATCGGCGGCCGTCAGCCACCCCCGCCGGGCGGTCGCGACCCCGAACTCCATGGAACAGAGGTTCTTCCGGTTGTGCGCATCCGAACCAAGCGAGAACGAGACGCCGTGCTCGCAAGCCAGGCGGGCGTTGACGTCGGAGAGGTCGAGCCTTCCCGGGAACGCGTTGATCTCCATCGCGACGCCGAGCGCCGCCGCGGCATCGAAGACCGCGGGAAGATCGATCCGGTAGGGCTCCCGCGAGAGGAGGATCCGGCCTGTCGGATGGCCGATGATTGTGACGTGATCGTTTCCCATCGCCGCGATGACCCGTTCGGTCATCTCCTCCTCGGACTGCTTGAACCCGGAGTGGACGCTCGCGACGACCACATCGAGATCGGCAAGAACGCTGTCCGGGAGATCGATGTTGCCGTCCATGCCGATGTTGCACTCGGTGCCGGAGAGAACGGTAAAGCCGTCGTCGGCAGCCCGGTTGATCCGCTCGATCTCGCGCACCTGGTCGACCAGGCGTTCGGGAGAGAGGCCGCGGGCGATATGAAGGGCCTCGGCATGGTCGCAGATGGCGATGTACTCGTAGCCGAGCGCCCGGGCCGCCTCCGCCATCTCCTCGATGGAATGGGTGCCTTCGCTCCAGCGGGTGTGGACGTGAAGGTCGCCTCTGATCGCGTCGTAACCGACGAGTTTCGGCAGGGTTCCGGCCCGTGCGGCCTCAACCTCGCCGCGGTCCTCCCGGAGTTCCGGCTCGATCCAGGCGAGATCAAGGGCCCGGTAGACCCCCGCCTCATCCTCGCCCGCGATCGTCCGGCCGCTTGAAAGGTCGACGAGCCCGTACTCGTTCAGCCGCCAGTTCCGCGCGATGGCAAGCTTCCGCATGGCGATGTTGTGCTCCTTTGACCCGGTGAAGTACTGGAGAGCGGCCCCGAAATGCCTCTCTTCCACCACCCTCAGATCGACCTGGACGCCGGTCGCGAGGACCACCGAGGTCTTCGTCATCCCCCGGGCGAGGACCCGCGAGACGCCGGGCAGGGTGGCAAAGACCTCCATCACCTCTTCGGGACGGGAGGAGGTCGCGAGGATATCGACGTCCCCGATCGTCTCCTTCCTGCGGCGTATCGAGCCCGCGAGGCTCACCCGGCGGACGGAGGGAAGCGAAGAGAGCCGCCGTTCGATATCCCGGGCGATGGGAAGAATATACCCGAGGAGGCGGCGCTCTTCTGCGGTCTTGCTCACCCGGATGCTCGCGAGGATATTCGCTTCGGTCTTCTCCGCAAAGCCGGGCAGATCCCGGATCCGGCCGGCTTTCGCCGCCGCCTCCAGGTCGGCGACGGACCGGATACCCAGCTCCCGGGAGAGGGCGATCGCCTTCTTCGGCCCGATCCCCTCAAGTCGGGTCAGGTGCTGCACGCCCTCCGGGAGTTCCTCGCGGAGGGACGAGAGATACGCAAGGCTGCCGGTCTCGACGATCTCGCGGATCTTCCCGGCGATGCTCTTGCCGACGCCGGGAACCTCATCAAGGCTTCCTTTCCGGGCGATCTCCCCGATATCCTCCGGCAGGGTCTCGATCGCCTGCGCCGCCCGCCGGTAGGCCTGCGGCTTGAACCGGACACCCTTGATCTCGAGGAGGTCCGCGACCTCGTAGAGGATTGCTGCAACCTCGATGTTGGTCATCCGCGAAAGGCTCTCCATGTCGTTACACCCCCCTCCGGCGGAAGATCGCCGCGACCTCGGCGGCCGTCGTCGCCAGTCCAGGGCTCTTCTCGTCCCGCCACCGCACGAATCGCGGGAACCGGAGGGCGAGCCGGCGGGGAAGGTCCGCGAGGTCCGCATCCGAAAACCCCGTGCCCGTGATCCCGTCGATATCCCCCGTCACGATGCGGCCTGCGGACGATATCTCCCCGTCCCCGGGAAGGACCGCCTCGAGTCTCGCCCGCCGGTCCGGGTAACTCCGGCAGAGGTAAGACTCGCCGTCGACATAGAGGAGGTCGAAGGCGCGGTAGGTTGCCGGGATCGTTGCGGCAAATTCGCTGACCCGGTGCTTCCGGCGCCGCCGCATCAGGGTCATGGCGAGCAGGGCGTCCCCGGCGCGCCGGTCGGCAGGTCCATAAGCAAGAAGAACCACTCCTCTGATGAGGGATCGCATGGGTGAGAAGAAGAAAGAGTCGATCGCAGGCATCCTCATCTCACGGATAGGCGGGTTCATCATCTTCCTGATCCTCCTCGGCATCTTAAACATCCTCGCCGGCGCCCACGTTCAGGCCGCGGTCTTTCTCCAGATCGTTGCGTTCCTCAACGTCAACCTCGGGCTGCTCACCCTGATCACGGTGCTCTTCCTTGTCGGCGACCTCTTCGGCGCCCTCGTCTTTCCCCTGAACCTGCCGGGCCCGATCTTCGGCGCCTTCGGGGCCGTGTATCTTGTCCTGTTCCTCTTCCGGCTCTTCGTGCTCGTGGGCGATATCTCCGGGGTCGGCCTCTTTGCCCAGTTTGAACGGGCGTTTGCCGCCCCGGTCTACCTGATCGTCTTCATCGTCGTGCTCATCGGCGGGTATGTCGCGCTCTTCGCGAACCCGCCGGGGGAGAGACCGGGGAAAGCGTGAGCCGGCGGTTAATCGATGCCCTCCATCTCCTCGAACGTCTTCACCTCGTAATCCCGCAACCCACCGGTTTTTGGATCCATATGAACCATAACGAAGAGTTCGTGCTCGCGGCTCTCCCAGAGGGCAAGGGCAGGCTTGTCCTCCTTTGCCAGGAACCCGAGACTCTCGAGGGCCTCCCGGATCCTCTCGTAGGTGGTATCCACAGTGACCACCTCACGGACCCGGGCCTTCATGGCCTCCTGCTCCTCCCGGTCGACCACTACCTGTTCACGCATGCGAGACCATACCGCATACGCCCAGATAAACCTGACCCGGCGGTGGAATGGAGCGAGGTGAAGCGCCCTCATGGGCTGCGTGGTGAGAATACACCGATTATCGAGCGTTGTAGCCGGTAAACTCCCCCTCACGCCCCTCCAGGTCGTCGTAGGCGGCCACCTTATACCCTGCATACCCGCCCCCGAGATTCAGCCGGAGCAGGACGAAGATCCGGAGGTCCGGCTGCACCCATATCGCGACATCGGCGTCATTCTGCTCCGGTATGAAGTTTAATGACCGGAGCGCCTCGCTAATGTCGGCGTAATTGGGCGTCGACTGGATCATCTCCTCGATCTCCACCATCGCAACCCGTTGCTGCATGGTCTCGATATCTCCGAGCATGGCCCCCCCTGATCGGTCCTCCCGTATAAACATGATCCGCAGAAGAACCGCGTATCGAGCGGCGGCGTCACGGAGCAGCGGCCCGGGCGTTGCGGCCCGCAGGGTCATGCCGGCGCACCGGATAGCTCAACTGCATAACCTTCATCAGAGACCTCGTGAAACCATACAGCAAAGGAGGCCGACCGGAAGAGCCTATGACCAACGACGATGACTCAAGGACACTGATCCTCGATGTGGATACCGACGACCTGCAGGAACTCTCCGAATACCTGGACGTGCTGAGCAGCAGCACACGCCTGAAGATCCTCAAGGCCATCGAACGGAAGCCTAGAGACGTCCGGCAGATCTCGGCCGCGATCGAGACGAGTTACGAGAACACAAAGAAGCACCTCGACAAACTGATGGGCATCGGGGTCGTCCGCAAGGAGGTCGGCCTCTCCCGGCCGACAGCAAAGGGGGTTCACCCGGTCTGGAAGTACTCGCTCGTGCCCGGGGGGCTTGAAGCGATCACAAGAAGCCTCGGGCTGTTTGCGAACCTGAACCTGACGCTCACGAACGCCGTGCTCGCAGAGAAACTCGCCGGCGTTCGTGAGACGTTCTCGGGCGAGTTTTCCGGCCAGAACCCGGTCTTCATCCTCCTCGGCGGTTCGGACGACGGCAGGGTCTTTCCCATCGGCGGGGAGAGGGTCGCCCTGGGCCGGGCGGACCCGGCCGCACCTTCCCGGCCGGGGCAGGAGATCGTCCTCGGGGAAGAGTACGCAGCGGTCACCCGCATATCGAGGCCCCACGCCCGGCTCACCCGGCGGCAGGGCGCCTGGCTCATCGAGGACTGCGGCAGCACGGGCGGCACCTTCGTGAACGGGAGCGAGGTCGAGCGGGGGACGCGGCGGGAGCTCCGCGACGGGGATCTCGTCGAACTCGCGAAGGGCGCACCGGGGGCGACCCTCGTCTTCGTTCTCGCCGGGGGGGTGCGACCGCCGGATGCGGCCTGAACGGGCAGCCGCCCTGCTCCTCGCGGCCGCCCTGCTCCTCGCGACCCTCACTCCCGCCGCCGGAGCGGGAGGCCCCCCGGACCACGCGAGCGCCTCCGATACGGCCATCGATGCCGCCGCAAAGACACCCAACGTTGATAAGAACCCGAACAGCGGCAAAAGCAACGGCAAAGGGGGCAATACGCCGGAACCTACCCCCACGGTTCTTCCCTCGCCGGAAGTGACCCCCACGGTTGTCACCGCGCCCGGCGAGGCTGCCACCCCTCTGCCGACGGCGACCGTTGCCGACCCCGGCCGGGACAGCTTCCCCTGGACCGCAGTTCTGGCGCTCCTCCTGCTCGGGGGCGGTGCGGCGGCCGGCGTCTACCTGAGAAGGCCGCAGAAAGAGACGGCGCCGACCACCACCATCCTGCCCGACGCATACCGGACCATGCCGCCCTTCCACCCGCCGGGGTTCCCGGCCGAACTTGGCGGCCGGTACGACCGGGTCGCCTTCGTCGGGAGAGGCGGGCTCGGCCAGGTCTTCTCCGCCGTCAGGCGTGAGGACGGCAGGACCGTGGCGGTGAAGATCCCGGTCTCCTACGACGAAGCGACCGGGAAGACGTTCATGCGGGAGATGCGGTTCTGGGAAGACCTCGTCCACCCAAACATTGTCCGGGTCCACTCGGTCAACATCCTCCCGGTGCCGTTCGTCGAGATGGAGTACCTGCCCGGGAGCCTTGAAAACCTCCAAAAACCCGTCCCATTGGAGACAGCAGTCCGAATTGCCGCCGGGATCGCCGCCGGGCTTGCCTACGCCCACGAGCGGGGCGTCGTCCACCGCGATATCAAGCCCCACAACATTCTGCTTGCCGACGACCTGACGACGCCGAAGATCGCCGACTGGGGCATGAGCACGAGGCCGGCGGAGACCCGTGAGACCGGCGCCGCCGGGTTCACCCTCGCGTATGCGGCCCCCGAGCAGATCGCACCGGAGCGGTTCGGGAGGACCGGCCCGGCAACCGACATCTACCAGCTCGGCACCGTCCTCTACGAGATGGCGACGGGGAAGCCACCTTACGCCGGCGAGGGGCTCGCCGGGATTGCCGGGGCGGTCCTCGGCACAGAACCGACCCCCCCGTCGGCGATAGACCCCGCCCTCGCCGGACTCGACCCGATCGTTCTGCGGTGCCTCGCAAAGGACCCCGCCGACCGTTACGGGTCCGCCGGGGAGGTGCTCAATGCGATCGAAACACTGATGAGGGAAGCCGGTAACGCGGGAGCATGAGGGGGCCTCTCGCCCGGTATCTCGCCCGCGCCAGGGCCATGCGGTTCCACTACCTGCTCGCGTCGCTCATCCTCCTGCTTGCCGTCTACCCCTACGTGAGCGCGGGCTCGACCGGCCCGGCCGCGTTGAGGGCGCTCACGTCGTTTGTCCTGATCACCGGGGTCTACGCCGTGAGCGACCGGCGGCGGCAGATCGCGATCGCCGCTCTCCTCGCGGTCCCCGCCTTCGGCCTGGGCTGGCTCCATATCCTCACCGGGCTTTCCGCCCTCGG
>NZ_DAOSET010000031.1:0-34413 GCF_035363275.1 Methanoculleus sp.
CCGTCGAGGAGATCCGGAAGCAGGTCGAGTTCAGCCGGGACTACCAGGACATGGGCGTCGCGGCGCCCGCCTGGCAGCGGCCGGCCGACCTCATCCGCGAGAGTGCCGCGGAACTCGGCCTCCCGCCGGACGTCCGGGTCGACCTCGGGGACCTTGAGATCTACGCTGACCCGATGGTGAAGAAGGTCTTTTACAACCTCATCGACAACGCGGTCCGGCACGGGGGGAAGGTGACGGAGATCCGGTTCTCCTGCGCGAAGTCCGGGCAGGACCTGACGATCTTCTGCGAGGACGACGGCACCGGCATCCCGGACGGCGAGAAGGAAGCGATCTTCCGGAAGACGTATAAGCGCCGGTACGGCCACGGGCTCTTCCTGGTCTCGGAGATCCTCGGGATCACGGGGATGACGATCCGGGAGACGGGGGTCTTCGGCGAGGGGGCGCGGTTTGAGGTGAGGGTGCCGGGCGGGGGGTGGCGGGAGGAGTAGAGGAGCAGGCGGAGGGCCGATTCCTCTCCCGACGAAAAGAAGGGGGGCTCCAGGCGGTCGGCACAGAAACGATATATGGTAATCTCCCCCTTCTTCTCTCATGCATCTTTCAGCCGGGGGGACCGGAACGGGCATGAAAGCCTTCGCCTGCCTCGCATGCGTCCTCCTTCTTGCCGCGACTTCCCCGGCGGCAGCCGCCGGAGCGGAGGAACCGGGGCGGTACGTCGTCCACTGGTTCAACGGCGACGGTGCCGAGGTCTCCTTCGACGGCGAGTATAAGGGGACGATCGCCGGCACCGAACTTGCCGTGGCGGCGAACCCGCCCGCACGGGAGTATACCGTCCGGAAAGGAGATCGCCCGGTATATACCGGCTTCATCGACAGGACCCCGGCCGCCGGGGAGACGGTTCACCTCTTCCCGCAACGCTACCAGGTCGAGCAGCCCGCCCCGGGTGCGGAGGTGAACGAGACCGGCTGGTACCGGATCTATCGCAATGACGGCGAAGGGATCTACTTCGACGATACGTTCGTGGGCGTCGTCGAGAGCGGCGTACTGCGGGTCGCGGTGGACACCACGCTCCCGCCCCCACAAGAGTTCGTCTGCCGGGGGGAAGACGGCTGGACGATGTCGCGGCACCACCTCCCGCCGCTGCCCCCGCCGGGAGGGACGGTCCACGTCTACACGTCGGTGCAATCGGCACCCCACGCCTCCGTGCAGGTGACGCCGGGCACCTCGTCTCTCCCCACAGAGGCGGCACCCACCCCGTTACCGGGCCCCGGCACGGCAGGGGCGATCGCAGGGCTGCTGATTGCCGCCGGACGGCTCCGGAAGCGGTGAACTGCCTTTCAGTGCTCCCTCAAGAGCAGCCGCCAGTGATACGCCCAGACGACGAGCCCCACCGCGACCTGCGCCACGCTCCCGGGCAACCCCGGGTAATACTCCGGCACCGGGTAGGGCTGGGGTGGTGGGTAGATGAAGACCTCGATTGCGACGGCGATCAGACCTACGCTGCCTGCGATCGCAACGATGAGCGCGACAAACGAGACCGCGTAGAGGTAGGCCCTCCACGCGGTGAGGCCCTCGACCACGATACCTACCTCCTCCGCCTCGCGAGCACCAGGAGCCCGGCGACGGCGAGCGCGGCCCCAAACCCGGGGGACTGCGTCGGCGTCGGCGCGCCGCCGCTCTGGACCCGGAACTGCCCGACCTGTGCGGCTGAGGACGGCGGCGCCGGGGTCGTCGTCGGGACCGGGAGAGCGACCGGCGACGTGCCCTTCGCCGTGTCGAGGACTGTGCCGTCCGCGAGGACCACCTGCGGCGGCGGGGCCAGGGTGATCCGGCCGGTGCTGGTCGCAAACGCCGCCCCGCCCTCGACGAGCCTGATGCTGATCTGGTAGTCGTAGCCGTTCGGGACCGTGACGCTCACCTGCTTCTCGGCCGTCCCGGCGCCGACCGTCCCAAGCGGCCGGGACTCGCGGACGGCCGTGATCCCGGTCTGGAGGTTGACGACCCGGATCTCCATCGCGAGGTTCCCGGAGGAACTGCCGCCGTTCGCGATCGTAGTGATGATGTCGAGCGCGATCGGGTCGGCGTCGAGGTCAGGGGTCATGACGTCGATCCCGGAGACCGAGAGGAGCGAGTAGGCCAGCCGCTGCGCGACTACAGTCCTGTCCGGGAGGAAGACGTTCACCGACCCCGACTCCCGCATACGCCCGTCCTGCCAGACCGTCACCCAGATGTCGTACCGCCTGCCGTTCTCGAGCGTGAGCGTTATCTCCTCTCTTGCGGTCTTCCCCAACGTCAGGTTGCCGATGGGAAGAACCGTCTCCGTGACGACGACATCCGTCCCGGCCTCTTTTACGCTGACCTGAAGGTCGACGCCGCCCACCTCCGCATAGACCGCGTCGAGGTAGGGGACCACCACGACCGTAGTGACGTTTGACGGCGGCTGCCCCTCCGGGATGCTGACGTCAACGTTCCTGACCGTCACGTAGCCCGTCTGGGGCTGGGGCGACGTGCACCCGGCTGCGAGCACCAGGACTGCGAGCACGACGACCGCTGCCGCGCCGAATAACCGTTTCATACTGTATCAGGAGCACTTCGGACCCCCCCACAGAAAAGGCTTTCGGATCGTGGCCCGACAGGCACCAGGGGGCTGGAGAGACGTCGTCACCCGGAACCCGGGGCGCATAGGTCCGAATTTTTTCGTAGTCAACCATCGTTTTATCTCCGGTCCCCGCCCATATTCCGGCGTAGAGCGCCGAACAGGGGTCCGGCAGCTCGTGCCGCGCGGAGGCCGGCATGCCGGCGATCGCCGGATCCACGGCTGGTCTCCGGGCTCTTTGAGGAGGATCGCGGTCTCACAACGGTTGAAATCGTGCCTCCTCCCCGACGTGTAGACGTTTGTCACAGAAAACGTTAATAAGAAGATACCAAAGTTTGCAGTAGGCGCCGCCGGCCCGGCTCCGGCGGGACGTGATGAGATGATACGGACAGAGAACCTCACGAAGGTATACAACGGAAAGAAGGCCGTCGACGGCCTGGACCTCGAGGTCGGGGAAGGCGAGATCTTCGGCTTCCTCGGCCCGAACGGAGCGGGGAAGAGCACGACGATCCTGATGCTCACCGGCATGATCGAGCCCACCGGCGGCCGGTGCCTGGTCGACGGGATCGAGGTCGCAAAGGATCCGCTCGCGGTGAAGAAGATCATCGGCTACCTCCCCGAGGACGTCGGGTTCTACGGGAACATGACCGGCGAGCAGAACCTGGATTACTTCGCCCGGTTCTACGGGATGGACGCGAAAAAGCGAAAAGCGCGGATCGCCGAACTGCTCGAACTCGTCCACCTCGACGGGGTCACCCAGAAGGCCGGGGAGTACTCCCGCGGGATGAAGCAGCGGCTCGGGCTCGCCCAGGCGCTGATCAACGATCCTATTGTGCTCTTCCTCGACGAACCGACGGCGAACCTCGACCCCGAAGGCGTCCGGGAGTACCGGGACCTCGTCGAACGCCTCGCCGGTGAAGGAAAGACCGTCTTCGTCTCCTCGCACATCCTCTCCGAGGTCAGGGCGGTCTGCCGGACCGTCGGGCTGCTTGCAAACGGGAAACTCGTCGCGCAGGGGACGCTTGACGAGGTCGCCCGGACGCTCGCCCCCTCAGACGGCGACGTCGTCCGGATCGTCGTCGAGACCCGGGAGCACCTGCCGGATATCGAAGATCCCGAGATCCTCGCCGTCGAAAGGAACGGGAACCGGGCGGTCGTCCGGGCGAAGACCGACATCCGGGACCGGCTCACGGAGACCCTCTTTTCAGAGGGGCTTCACGTGCGGGAGATGCGGATCGAAGAGCCGGATATCGAGGACGTCTTCATGGCGGTCTACCGGAGGTGACGTATGGCGCTCGATCGATTGCTCAACGTAGCACGGAAAGAGTTCTCCGACCACATCACCAGCAGGCGCTTTGTTATCATCCTGGCCCTGTTCCTGGTGATATCCGCGGTCAGCATTCACGACGGCATCGAGAACTACAACAACAGCCTGGAATCATATAACGAGCAGCTCCAGCGCATGGAAGAGTTCGAAGACCCGTACTCGAGCTGGATGCCCGAGAAACCCTCGATCATGTACGTCTTCATCTCCATGATGAGTTACATGACGGCCCTCGGCGGCATCCTTGCTCTCGCCATCGGGTTTGACCTGGTCTCAAAGGAGAAGGAGTCCCGGTCGTTAAAGACCCTCCTCTCCCACCCGATCTACCGGGACGAGATCATCAACGGCAAGGTGCTCGGGGGCGTCGGCGCCCTGGGGTTCGCCATGGCGCTCTCGCTTGCCATCGCCATCGCCATGCTCCTCATCTTCTCGGTCGTCCCGACGGTGGACGAGTTCGCCGCCATTCTGGTCTTCGGGGCGGCCTCGCTCGGGCTTCTGCTCGCCTACTTCGCCATCGCCCTCACGATGTCGACGGTCGCAAAAGAGAGCGGGAACGCGCTGATCTACACCCTGGTGATCTTCGCCATCGTCTCATCGCTCCTTCCCATGCTCGGGATGATGGCCGCAGACGCCCTCGCGGGCGACCCGCCGGAGGCGCCCGAGATGGGCCCCATGGGAAAACAGGTCGTGGGGACTGCGAGCAGCGGGGGGTATTTCGTCAGCACCGCCTCGCAGAGCGTGGTATACGGCGGAACCGAAGATCCGGCGTGGAGGGAGTATGAAGAGGAGATGAAGACGTATATCGAGAAACGGAGATTCATCAACGACATTTCAAACCTCCTCTCGCCGCAGATGAACTACTACACCGTCGCGATGGCGGTCACGAACCCCCGGATCGCCCTGATGATCTCCTCCTATACCGATGCTGGCGTGCAAGAGGAGCCCGGCAGCCTTGCCGAAGCCCTCGGCCGGGTCTGGATGAACATCGCCGCGCTGATCGTCTTCCCGTCGGTCTTCTTCGCCGCGACCTACGTAAAGTTCATGCGGATGGATATCAGGTGAGATGATGACCGGGAGAAGAATATTCATCCTCTTTGCCCTTCTCGTCGCGACATCGTTCGTCACAGGGGCGTCGGCCGCATCGGAGGGAGCGATGTCCACGGAGATCCGGTGCGACTTCCCGGGCGAGCTGATCGAGGCGGGCGATGCCGCCGTCTTCGATCTTGCGGTCACGAACCGGGGGGATACCGGCACGTTCCTCCTCAACTACTGGACGTTCCGCGGGACCGATGGGTGGAAGATCCGGTTCGAGGACGGGGATCGCGAGGTCTACCGGATGCTGATCCCGGCCGGCGAGACAAAGCCCGTCCGCCTGGTGGTGGAGACCTCGGGCCATGCTGCGGTGGGAGAGTACCCCATCCGGGTCGGTATCGGCGCAGGGACGGTCTGGGTCTACGTCAGGGTCACGGAGACCCACAGCGGCGAGACCGGAACCCTCGAACTCACGGTGGTCGATAAAGAAGGAAACGTCGTGAAAGGCGCAGATGTCGCCGTCTACGACGGCGATAACCGGGTCGAGGGGATGCTCACGACCGCCGAGGGGAAGGTCTCCATCGGCGCCCCGATGGGCATCTACACGGTCAGGGTCGCCAAGCCCGGCTACCGGTCGTGGGACGAGGAAGACGTCGAGATCCGGATCGGTAAGACGGCCGACCTCGGCATCGTGCCGCTCGACAAGGAGAACTTCTTTGCCGAGATCCGCGTAAAATCCCCGTCGCGGATGGCGGCGATCGGCTCGAACCCGCAGTACGAGATGATCTTAAAGAACGCCGGCAGAAACGACGATACCTACACCCTCGCCGTCGAAGGGCTCCCCGAGCAGTGGTATGCCCGGTTCAAGGAGACCCGCGACGCCACCGAGGAAGTCTCGGAGATCTACGTTCCGGCCGGTGAAGAAAAGGCCCTGTTCCTCGATTTCATCCCGCCCTACTCGGTCGATATCGGCGAGTACAACTTCACGGCGGTCATCGGTTCGGCCGCCCGGGAGTACGAGGAGAACCTGACGCTCCGGCTCCGGGGGTCGTACAACATGCGGACCTATGTAAAGAGTTACCGCCACGATATCAACCGCGGCGAGACCCTCACGTTCGATATGACCGTCTCCAACGCCGGCGTCGGGGGAGCGCTGACGAAGATCGGGATCAACATGAGCGCGCCGCAAGGGTGGCGGGCGACCGTCGACCCGGCCTCGATCGCGAGCCTCGAGCCCGGCGAGCGGGCGACGGTGCAGGTGACGGTGGTCCCGCCGGCCGATATCGTCGCCGGCGAGTACAAGGTCATCGCCCAGGTGAAGAGCGATCAGGCCGAAGGAGAGGACGAGTTCCGGATCGTCGTGGAGGAGCAGTCCTACGTCGCGATCCTCGGCCTCCTGGTGATGGCCGGGGTCGTCGCAGGGCTCTGGTACATGTTTAAGAAGTATGGGCGGCGGTAGGCCCCCTCTCTTTTTGCCCGGCTCCGTTCACTCGAACCGGGCGCCGCCTTCCGGCACCGTAAGTTCGAACCGGGCGCCGCGCCCCGGTTCGCCGGTCTCCCGGATGGCGATGGCGGTGATCGAGAGGACCTCGCGTACAAGAAAGAGCCCGAGCCCCGTATGCTGGCCGAACCCCCGCTCGAATATCCGCTGCTTATCGGCGTAGGAAATCCCCACGCCGTTGTCCTCCCAGATTATCCGCGCCCCCCCGCCGCTCTCCGGCACGGCCGTGACCCGGATCTCCGTCACGCCCCCGCCGTGCCGCAGCGTGTTGTCGAGGAGGTTGGTAAAGACCGTCGAGAGAAGCGGGTCCGCGTAGACGGAGACGCCGGCAAGATCTCTCTTGATCCTGATCCCTAGCGGCTGGAGGATCTTCACCGCCATCGATACCAGGGGGTCGATGCTGGACCACCGGGGGGAGTGGGCGCCGAGGTCCTGGTAATCCCGCGTGAACTCTATCTGCGACTGGATGATATCGACGGCGGTCTGCTGCTTCTCAAGGGCTGCGGCGACGACCGGGTCGAGCGGCTGTTCCTGGAGGAGGGCGATATGCCCGAGAATCACCGTGACCTGGTTTAAGATATCGTGCCGTATGATGCTGTTCATCAGCGTGAGCTTCTTGTTGGCCTCGATGAGCGCCGCCTCGGTTCGCTTCCAGGCGTCGATGTCGTGGACCGCGTACTCGATCGCGGCCAGACGCCCGTCGTCGGCGTAGACCGGGATCGGGCAGACCTCAACCCAGGTGTAGCCACCGTCTCTCCGGAGCACCCTGACGGTGTACAGCCGGGCGGCATCCGGCTCCAGAAGATGGGCCAGAGTCGCCTCCCGGTCGTCGGGGTGGAGAAGCCCCTCGATGAACTCCGGGTCGCCCAGGTGCTTTCCGGGCGGGTAGCCGGTCAGGCGCTCCCAGGAGGGGCTGATGTACTCGATCGCCGGCGGTGTCGTCGTTGCACGGATGTAGCAGTCGTGCGACCGCTCCACGAGAGTCCTGAACCTCTCCTCGTTCTTCTGGAGGCGTTCGTGCGCACGGATCCGGGAGAAGAGGTCGGCGACGAGGTTGCCGACGACCTCGAGCAGCGTGACGTCCTCGTCCGACCAGGTCCGGGTCTTCCGGGCGGTCTCAAACCCGATGGCCCCCATGACCTCATCAGCGGTCGCGACCGGGACCAGGGTGATTGACCGGACCCCGAACTCCTGGAAGAACGCGCGTTCCGCTGATTCTGCCGGGAGAGCGGCCACGTCGGGGATGCAGATCGGTTTCCTGGCCTCGATCTGCTTCATCGCCCAGGCGATGACGTCGGCCGGCAGGTCCTGCAATACGTCGATCTGCGGTTCAATCCCTTCCGCACACCACTCATGGATCTCTTTCACGCGGGCGAGGTCGCCATCGAAGCAGAAGATGTAACTCCGGTCGAGATCGAAGAGCGAACCGAGCACCCGGAGCGTCTCGTTCAGGGCGTCGTTCAGGTCCGCCGGGTCCAGGGCGATGAACCGCGCGGAGATCGAACTTACCATCCGTTCGAGTTCTATCCGGCGCCGGATCCGTGCTTCCATCCGTTTCGACTCGGTGATATCCCGGAAAGACTTGATCGCGCCTGAAACCTTCCCCTGTGCGTCGTAGAGCGCCGCCGCCTTTCCCCAGTGGTAGGTCCCCTCTCCGCCGCCGGGTGACGGGATGTGGATCTCCCGGAAGATACCGTCCTGCTGCCTGTCATAGAGGGGGGTCTCTGCGAACAGTGGGTAAAGCAACCCGGATGTCAATGCGGAGATCGTCCTTGCCTCTGAACCGATGATCCGGTTCTTCAGGACCCCGGTCACCGACTCGATCGCCCGGTTCCAGATGATCACCTTCCCGTCGCGGTCAAGCACGAACGTCGGGTCGGGAAGAAAATCGATGATGCCCCGGAGAGTTGCCTGGTAATCCTCCATCTCGCGGCACTGCGCCGCGAGCGACCCCTGGCTCGCCAGCGCCTCCTCGAACGCTGCGGCCATCTGTTCGTTCGCCGCGCTGAGCTCCTCCTCGTATCGTTTCCGGTCGGATATGTCGATCATCGACGCGACGGAGCGATCCGTTCCGGGGATCTTCCCGACCGTCATGTGCATATCCCGCTCTCTTCCTGCCCGGTCGACCATGCGGAACTCGTAGGTCCGCGGCGCCGAAGCGGGGTCCACCCGCCGTTGCCGGTGGTACCTCTTGAGCCGTTCCAGGTCCTCTCCGGCGACGATGGCCGTCCAGGGCAGTTTCCCTTCCACTTCTTCCCGGGAATAGCCGGTGAGAGACGCAAACTCGCTGTTTGCAAGGGAGATCATCATGTCCCCCTCGATAATGATGGTTGCGGAGCCGGTATGCTCGAAGATGCTCTGGTAGAGGTCCCGGGACCACTGCACCTCCGTCTCGGCCTGTCCCCGCCGGACCCCCTGGAGGATCATGCTCCGGAGTTCCGCAAACTGGGCGGAGGGGTTGCCGCCTTTCTGGAGATAGAAGTCCGCACCGCTGTTGATCGCCTCGATGACGACCTCTTCGCGGCCGCGCCCGGAGAAGATGATGAACGGTGTCCCCATACCGCGCTTGCGGACTGCTTTTAAGAACTCGATGCCGTTCATCTCCGGCATCTCGTAATCGACGACGACGGCGTCGTATTGGGTTTGCAAAAGCATATCCAATCCCTTCACCGGCGATGCCGTCGTCTCCACGTGCATATCTCCGGCTCGTTCGAGGAAGAGCCGGGTGAGTTCGAGAAGGGCCGGCTCATCGTCGACCGCGAGAATGCGGAACATCACACTTCCTGCTAACGGAGACATTAACGATAAGAAGCATAAGCATTGTGATCCGGGATTTATTCTGAAAATAGAATGATATCGTCATCTTTCCGGCAGATCCGCGCATATCCGGCCCCCCGGTACTCGCCGGAAGGCCGCCGTCGCCGGCACTGGCCGGGTTCGAAGGCGGGGCATGAGGAGCGCCGGGCCGTCACTCGATATACGAGAGGACCTTGCGCTTCACTGCCCCTTTGCTCGCGATGGTGCTGTAGGCCCACCGTGCAACCCTGCCGAAGAGGTCCTGCCGGCTCACCTCCAGGAAGAGGGTGAGGGAGGGGTTGAACTTGGACTTGAAGAGGTTTAAGTTCTCGTTGTTCGCCCCGACGTTCTCCATCTGCCGGTATCCTCCCTCCTTTGCCTGGCCGAGGAGGAGCCACTGGAGAAACTCGTTGCCCGGCAGGGTCGTCATCTTCGGGGCTCCCATCCAGAGGGTGAAGGCCTTGTATTCCTGGGTGGCCTGCACGCCCATCACGGCGCCATCGGCGTCGTAGAGGTAGTAGAGCCCGAGTTCGTCGGGATACGCCCGGTAGAGGTCCTCGAAGTAACGTCGGCTGATCATCGGGATATTCATCTCCGGCTCGCTGAACCGTTCCGCAACCGTCGAGTAAAAGATCGAGAGGTCGGTGCTCTTCTCGAAGCGGTAGCCGCTCTTCTCCACTTTCCGGAGTTTGGTCCGGAGGTTCGAGGAGAACCCGTCCCAGATCGCCGCGAGCGGCGGCGAAAGGTCGATGACGTACGAGAAGTGGATCCGGGCATCGTAGCCCTCCTGGAGAAACTGCCGGACGTCGATGAACCCCGGGACCTGGGTTATCGCGAGGTAGTTCGGGGCCAGGACCGCGAGTTCGGCCTCGATCTCGTCCGCAACCGCCTTGAGCATCGACTCCTTCTTGCTCTGTTTGGCCGTATCGTAGCGGCGGCCCATAACAAACCCCAGATACGGTATCACCGACTGGAGGGGGGGCGGCGAGAGGAGGACGGTGACCCCGTGCATCTGCTTTCGGAAGAGCGGGAAGATGCAGATCAACTCGTTGCCCTTGAAGACCCCGTAAGGGAGGAAGGTGAAGCCGGTATGCTCCTCTGTAATCTTCATGAAGTTCCACTTGTGGAAGAGGCGGCCCGAGGCGCTCTCGTCTACAAACGTATCCCAGACGTCTCCATCATCAATAAGCCGCGTTGTCACCGCTTTCCCCCCCGCTTCTATCTCTCTGCTGATTCTGCCGAAGTATTCGTGACCTCGAATATATACGTTTCCTTCGGGGAGGACGGTCGCTCCCCGGTACCGGGTATCCTTTCCCGGGAAGGGGCGGCTCCGGGGGAATGACAATCTTCAAATCGCCCGGGACACCACATAACTTGCGTATTCATCCGTGGACGCTGGACTGCCCGGGCCTTGCCCGAGAAGACCTGCTTGCGGTCTCTCCACGGATCGGGATGGGCGACGCCGGCTGCCTGGAGCGTGCGGCCGGTCCTAGAGGAGATGAGAAGAGGAATGCAGGTTCGGGTCAGGGCGTTTGCCCGGTTGCGAGAGACGATCGGGGGAGACCTCACGCTGGAGGTCCCCGAGGGGGCGACGATGAGCCGGCTGCTTGCGGCGGTCGGTGAGACCTCAAAAGAGGCAGGGGAGACGCTCTTTGAGGAGAACGGAGAGCTTCGTGGATACGTGATACTGATGCACAACGGCAGGCGCCTTCGGCGTGCGGAGACCGGGACGCTTCCCCTCGCCGACGGCGACGAGGTCGCGCTCTTCCCGCCGGTGGCGGGCGGGTGACGGAGGAGACCGGAATGATCAGCGTAACCAGAGACGATTTTGACGTGAACGCCGTGATCGACCGGGTGAGACGGCCCGGTATGGGCGCCCTGGTCACCTTCCTCGGTGTCGTCCGGGACGACGGGATCGACGTGATGGAGCTTGAGGCCTACGAGGAGGTCGCGGTGAAGGAGATGGAGACGATCCGGGACGAAGCGTTTGAGCAATACCCGATCGAGGCCGTCGAGATCATTCACCGGGTAGGACGGCTCCGTGTCGGGGAGAAGATCCTCCTCATCGTCGTCGGCGCCGGACACCGGAAAGAGGCTTTTAGCGCCTGTGAGTACATCATCGACCGGATCAAGCAGAGCGTGCCGATCTGGAAGAAGGAGATCGGGAAAGACGGCGAGCGCTGGGTGCCGGGCGAGTCGTCCGGGGGCGACGCATGATCCGGCTGCAATCGTGCCGGAAGGCCTACGCGAAGGAGACCCAGCGGTGTATCCCGCCCGAAGTGACGCTCGAGCGGGCGAAGGCGAGACTTCCCGCGGCGGGGATCACCCGGGTCGCCGATATCACGAACCTGGACCGGATCGGCATCCCGGTCTTCTCGAGCATCCGGCCGACTGCCGAGGCGGGAGCGATATCGGTCTACAACGGGAAAGGCGCCACCCCCATCGAGGCGGAGGTCTCGGCGATGATGGAGGGGATCGAGCGCTACTCGGGCGAGATGGACGGCAGGGAGACCGTCATCGGACGGTACAGCGAGGTCTCGGCCGAAAGGACGGCGCTCGACCCGGCGGCCCTGATCCTCCCTGAGAGGGTCCCGGCCGATCTCGTGGTCCCCTGGGTCGAGGGCTACGACATCGTGCGGGACGAGGAGGTCCTCGTCCCGGCCCACGCGGTCTTCCACCCCCTCCCGCTGACCTGCGGCCGCCTCTTCCGGACCAACACCAACGGGCTTGCTTCCGGCAACACCCTCGAAGAAGCGACCTTCCATGCCCTGATGGAGGTGGTCGAGCGCGACGCCTGGTCGCTTGTCGAGGTGACCAGAAACACCGGCCCCCGGATCGAGGGGGTCGACGACGGTCTTGCCGCCGACCTGCTCGCAAAGTTCGCGGCCGCCGGCGTCGAGGTCACGCTGAAGGATATCACGAGCGATATCGGTATCCCCACGGTGGCCGCGGTCGCCGACGACGTGGTGCTCCGGGACCCGGCGCTGCTGACGATCGGGATGGGATCCCACACGAGCGCCCGGATCGCGGTCCTCCGGGCGTTGACGGAGGTCGCGCAGAGCAGGCTGACCCAGATCCACGGCGCGAGAGAGGATACCGATACTGCGGACGTCAGGAAGCGGATCGGCTACGACCGGACGAAACGGCTGAACCGGCACTGGTTTGCGGAGAGCGACGCGGTCGAGTTTGCGGAGATGCCGTCGTTTGACAGCGACGACTTCCTGACCGACATCCGCCACGTTACCGGCCGGCTCGCGGCGGCCGGGCTCTCCCGGGTGGTTGTGGTCGACCTCACCCGGCCGGAGATCGGCATCCCGGTCGTCCGGGTGATCGTGCCGGGGCTCGAGATGTATGCGATGGACCAGGACCGGATGGGGGGGAGGTGCCGTGACGCGCGGAGTCGTCGTCTTCCTCGGTCCCAGTTGTGACCACGCGACCGCCCGGGCGGTTCTCGACGCCGAGTACCGCCCTCCGGCGAAACGGGGCGACATAACCCGGGCCGTCGAAGACGGGGCCCGGATCATCGGGCTCATCGACGGGGTCTTCTTCCAGGACTGCGCCGTCGCCCACCGGGAGGTTCTCGCCGCGCTCCGTGCCGGGGTGCGGGTCGTCGGGGCCTCCAGCATGGGAGCGCTCCGTGCCGCGGAACTCGACAGCCTCGGGATGGAGGGCGTCGGGGAGATCTACCGGGCCTACCGGGAGGGGAGGCTCGTCGCCGACGACGAGGTGGCGCTCCTCTTCGATCCCGAGACGTATGTGCCGCTCTCCGAACCGCTCGTGAACATCCGGGCGACCCTGCAGGAGGCGCTCGCGTCCGGGGTGATCGGGGCCGATACCGCCCGGACGCTCCTCGACGCCGCCCGGGGCCTCTACTTCCCGGACCGGACCTACGATATGGTCGTCGAGGCGGCGGAAGGAAAGGCCGACCCGGAGGACCTCGCCCGATTTCTGGCGTTTGCCGGGGAGCATGCCGTCGACAGGAAGCGCGAGGACGCGCTGCTTGCGCTCGAATACATCAGGGATCTCGCCGGAGGCGTTGAACCGCCCGGTTCAATGGTCTCACCCGGGTCATCGTAGGAATATATCGCCGGCCGGACCGAGTTCTGTATACCGGCACGGGTTCACTCCCGGCGCAAAAGGGGCAGCGCGACGACCGGGGTGACCCACCTCCCGCCGTCGCACCCGGGAGTGCCGGCCGGACCACACAGATGTGCTCAAAGGAGCAAGTGCCCTGAAGATCGCCCGGGTAACGGCGATACCCACGCGAACGTCAGAAACCGGGCCCGCGACCGGATGCACCCCGGAACGGGACCCGCGATGCCGGCGGGGAGAAGAGCGTACCTCGTACACACCTATCCTGACCAGAACGATATCTCCCGGGGCGGCACAACCCCGGGAGGTCTCCCCGGCCGTCATCCATGCCACGCATCCGCTGCCTGAAGGGCTGCCGTTGCGCGTCCCGTCGTTGAGCCCCCGGCGAGAGCGGGGAGGTCCGCGAAGTCGCCGCGCAGCACTTTCAGGGCGTACTTCTCCCGGTCGATCTCCTTTCTCGTGCGGAACCCCAGCCGCCGGAGGACCTCGAGCGGCGGACACCATCCCTGCACGGCGTGCTGCAGAAGGAACGGCAGGACAAGACCCGGCAGGATCAGCCACCGCCGGTCACGGAAGACCCCAAGCGCAAGCCCCGTCATCCCGAAGAATGCCGCGTTCGCCTCCAGCGCCCGCTCGACGTCCCATTCGCGGTCCAGTTCACGGATTCGTCTGGTTATCGCGAAGTTGTCCTCTCCGGCAAACTGCCTGATACTCCCGGCGATCTCGCGATCGATCCGGGCGTTGATCCCGGGCGGCGTGTTCTTCCGCACCCTGTCGGCTGTCATACCCGATCACCTGCAGCGCGTGAACACACCCGATGGGGAAGAATGTTACGGCTCGGCGGCCCTGCGTGATCCTCTGACCGGGATGGCCGGCAGCACCGGGCAGGGGAGAGCATGCGGGACTTCACACGGGAACACATATATGTGTAAAAAATTATTTACATATGTTGACATTATCTTTCAGCGCCCTCCCCGAACTGGCGCGGCTGCTCTCCCTGCTCGGGAACGAGCAGCGGCTCGCCGTACTCGGGGCGATCGCGGCCGAAGAGAAGTATGCCCGCGAGATTGCCGAAGAACTCGAAATATCGCGCCCGCTGGCTGCCATCTACCTGCGGCAGCTGGAGAAATTCGGTCTCGCGGAGGGGGTCAGCCGGACATCGGACGAACCACCCTACCTCCGGAGGTACTACCGTGCGGTGCCGTTTGAGGTGGTGCTGAACCTGGACGTGATTATGTCATTAGAGAGGTCAAAAGATGAAACAGGATAGGTGGAAACTCTATCTGAAGGCGCTCTGGGGCGCCGTCATCGTGCTGCTCGTGATCAGCAGCCTTGTCGCCGGCTTGCTTGGCGGTTCGAACTCCTTGAATGCCGTGCTTGCCGGATCCGCCTACGTCATCATTAATCTTGGTATTCTGACGCTGCTCCTCATCATCGTCGTAAGGCTCAAGGAGTGGATCGAAGACCAGATAGCAAGTGCGGCGGGACAGAAGAGCGGTGCGGCCGGCGGGGAACTCCAGATGCTGCGGCAGTCAGTGGAACGGATCGAGGCGAAGGTGGACAGGATCGAGAAGGTCCTTGACGGGATCTCTGAGTGAGGTCGCCGTGTGCCCTAAAAAATGATTGGTGGGTGTATGAAGGACGTGCAGCGGCGCGTCTAAGGGCATGACAGACGAGGCGCAGGCAGGGTTCCATCGCGCAGAATGCCTGGCCACATAGTAGTAAGAATTCCTTACATAATAATGTTTATCTTTTATAACAAAAAATGTGTTTTGTAGCAACTTCCCGGTACCGAAGGTCGCTACCGGAAACCGCCCGCCTCCCGCCGCTTGAGCGAGAGCCGTTCTGCCAGCCATGCGATACGGTCGCGACGTGCCTCTTCATCCAGGTAGTGCCCCGCGTCGTACCACGCGATCGACTTCGGATCGCTCGCCCGCTCGAAGAACTCCCGGGACTGCTCCTCCGTGAAGACCTCGTCGCGAAGAGCGGACTGGAAGAGGAGCGCGGCGGGGGCGGCCCGGCCGACCCATACCGCCGGGTCGACCTCCGCGAGCGTCCGGCGGTAGTCGTCGAGCCGCTCGCCCTGCAGGTCGGGCAGGTTCACGGCGGCGACGTCGGCAAACCTCCCGGTGCCCGCCATCAGGACCGCGGCCGAGAGCCGTCGATCAACGCCGGCGAGCACCCCTCCGACGAGCGCCCCGAAACTGTGGCCGACGAACCCGATCCGGAGCGGCTCGACGTCCGGCCGCGCAAGAAGGAGGTCGACTCCCCGGCGAAGGTCAATCACCGTCCGGATATGCTCGCGCACCGCTTCCCCGGGGTCCGTAACCGCCCGGCCCCAGGCCGCTACCCCGTCATCGGCCCAGGGGGCATCGACCAGGAGGGAGACCGCACCCATCCCGGCAAGAGTCACGGCCTCGGCGAGGAACGTGGCCCGGCTCCCGGGCCCCGGGTGGAGGAAGAGGATGCCGGCGTGGTGCGACTGATCGGGGGTCGGGGCCACCAGATAGGCCCGGACCCAGCGGTCCGGAGCGGCCTGATACGTCAGGTCGCGGATCGTCACATCGATGCCGGTCGCCCTGGCGCCGGGCGGTTCCCCTGCGTCGTAGTCGAAGAGCGAGCGGGCGTTCTCAACGGGTCTTCCCATGATGCACCTTTTGGACCCGCCGGCTGATAAATTCGGCGCCCGCAGGGAGCAAGCGGCTACAGGCCTCTCTGCCCTGCTCCGAATGGAAGGTTTTTCTACCCTGGCACCCCTTCCTTCAAGAGGTGATTCTATGGCGATTGATTGGTATGAAGAGTTTGTTGACGTAACCCATACCCCCGGCCCGGACGAGCTGGTAGCCCTCTACTACTTCGAGCCGGCGGAGGGGATCAGCAGGGAGGAGGCGGTGGGGAGGATCGCGTCCGAGAGTTCGACCGGGACCTGGACCACGCTCTTTACCATGCCGCCCCGGATGCGCGACCTCCAGGCGAAGGCGTTCGAGATCGAGGGAAATTATGTGAAGATCGCCTATCCCCTTGCCCTCTGGGAGGAGGGGAACGCTGCCCAGCTCTTGAGCGGCATCGCCGGGAACATCTTCGGCATGAAGGCGCTCAACAATCTCCGGCTGATCGATGCCTCGCTCCCGGCCGACTACCTCCGGCACTTCAAGGGGCCGCACTTCGGCATCGAGGGGGTCCGGGAGATGATGAAGGTCCGCGGCAGGCCGCTCACGGGTGCGGTGCCGAAGCCGAAGGTGGGGTTCACGGCCGAGGAACACGCCGCGGTCGGCTACGAGACCTGGATGGGCGGGTTCGACTTTGTCAAAGACGACGAGAATTTGACCTCCCACTCGTTCAACCGGTTCGAGGACCGTGTCCGGGCGATGACGAAGATGCGGGATAAGGCCGAGCAGGAGACCGGCGACGTGAAGTCCGCGTTCATCAACATCACGGCCGATACCGGGACGATGGAGAAGCGGGCGAAGATGCTCGCGGACTCCGGCTGGAACTACGCGATGATCGACGTCGTGGTTGCCGGGACCGCCGCCGTCGCGACCCTCCGGGACTACTGCTCCGACCTCGGGCTCGCCATCCACGCCCACCGGGCGATGCACGCGGCATTCGACCGGGACGAGAAACACGGGATCACGATGCAGTTCCTGGCGAAGATGATGCGCCTTGTCGGTGTTGCGCAGATCCACACCGGGACAGCGGTCGGGAAATTGGTCGGCACGCGGGCGGAGGCCACCCTGCTTGCGGATATGCTCCGGGAGCAGCGCACGTTCGCCGTTGACCACATGGCCCTCGACCAGGACTGGGGCAGCATCAAGAGCGCGTTCCCGGTCTCGTCGGGCGGGCTCCACCCCGGCCTCGTGCCGGACATCCTCGATATCTACGGCACGGAACTCGTCCTCCTGGTCAGCGGCGGCATCCACGGCCACCCGAAGGGGACGCGGGCGGGCGCAGAGGCCACGATGCAGGCGATCGAGGCCTGGAAGGACGGGGAAACTCTCGACGAGAAGGCGAAGAAGGCCCCGGCACTCAGGGGTGCGCTTGAGAAGTGGGGCTACTATAAGCCCAAATAATCACTCTTTTCGTATCGACTCTGCGAGTCTCACGAGCCCTTCCCGGAACTCGTCGATGTAGCCCTGCATCGAGAGGCTGCCTTCGGGGAACGGGCAGTCGATATCGTAGAGCCGCTCGATCATCGGGTCGGAGGGGAGCAGGTCGACGGCGATCCCCGTCTCTTCCGAGGCCTCCGCCATCGCCTTGCGGAACGGCCCGATGCAGTAGGCGAGCCGGTGCCGGTAGGTCTCCCGGGTCTTCTTGAGGTACCCCTTCAGGCGGTAGACCTCGATCCGGTGGAAATCCCGCCGGATCCGCTCGTCCATGGTCTTGCCGAGCATGTAATGGTAGTTCTTGTAGGGGTACATCAACTCGAGCTCCGCGGGGACCGTCCCGCAGGTGCCGAAGATGACGATGTGGTACTCCTCCGGGGCGAGGACGCCGTCGATGAGCCGCCGGAAGAGTTTATGGCTCGGGCTCTGGCTGTAGGGTTTCCGGACGGAGCAGGGGAGGAAGAGGCCGATCTCCTTTGGCGCAACCACGTACTCGTCGATGATGAACCGGTAGGCGTCTTCAAACTCCTCCCGGTAGAACGGGGGGTCGAAGATCTCGATAGGGTTCCCGTGCCGGTCCCGGACGATTTCGACGACCCGCCGGGGGGCAGCCGCACCTCGCACTATCCGGTCCTCCTGCACGGAGATGCGTTCCTCATCAAGTCTCTACCGTTGGACCGGAAAGAGCAAAAATCTGACCCCGTCCTGACGCTTCACCCGCGGGATATCGGGGAGCCGGAGGAGCGCCCGGATGCCGAAAAGAGGCGCACCGGCTAAGACGACCCTTGATGCCCTGGCGGTTCACCGGGCTTCTCTGGCCCGGGTGCGGAGCAGCCGCTTCATCCCGTGCGGTCGGGGGCCGCACTGCCGGACCCCTGCGGGCAAAAACAGAATGTATAAATAGTATCATCCCATATACTCTGTATTGTTCGTACATACACGGACGATATGGCAACCGGCCCCGGGCCGGGAAGTTGCAGAACAAAAAAAAGGAGAATCAACCATGAATACCAAAGACTTCCAGAAGATCATCACCAACGCTATCGACAGCGAAGTAGAGTCGTATACCTTCTACAAGTCGGTCTCCGAGAGAGTCGGCGACGCAAGCCTCAAGACTCTCTTCCTCGACCTTGCCGAGGAGGAAAAAGGCCACCGGGAGTACCTGCAGGGCATTCTGCTCCGTGGTGCGGACGAGATGCGCTTCGTAGCGGCCCGTGACTACAAGGTCACCGACGCCATCGACGAGCCCGCGCTCTCGGTCGACATGAAGCCGCTCGACGGCCTGCTTCTCGCCGTCAAGAAGGAACTTCAGGCTGCACAGATGTATACCCAGCTTGCCGCCGCCTCTGCGGATGCAGG
Organism: Methanoculleus sp.; assembly: GCF_035363275.1. Lineage (NCBI taxonomy): Archaea > Methanobacteriati > Methanobacteriota > Methanomicrobia > Methanomicrobiales > Methanomicrobiaceae > Methanoculleus > Methanoculleus sp. The sequence continues at coordinate 18,801 of NZ_DAOSET010000031.1, forward strand.
ACAGAAGATGGTCTTTGAGCAGCTCGCGAACATGGAGAAGGGGCACAAGGCCCGGCTCGAGGATCTCTACACGAACATGGCGTATCCCGAGGCGTGGTAACCCCCGCCTCAAACCCTTTCCTCACCTCGCTCTTGTGCCGGCTCACCCGTTTTGCGTGCTCCCCGACGACGTTCTCTTTCTGCCGGCGCCGCCGCCGGACCGTCCCGGCGGCACCCGTTCACCCGGGACGATGCGGCGAACACTATATATGTCCATGAACGCATGCAGTGCAGAACCGTAAATCTGCGGGGAACGGCAGGGACCGGGAAGCCGGACGGCGGTGCAGCCGCTTATCTACCCGGACCTGCCCGGTCCATCTCCGCTGCTCCGGGGGTATGCCGGTATGCAGAACGTGATACTACGACAGAAGAAGACCATCCGGGATGTCGACGTGCGGGGGAGGCGGGTGCTCGTCCGCGCCGATTTCAACGTGCCGCTCGACGAAGACGGCACCATCGCCGACGACACCCGCATCCGGGCCAGCCTGCCGACGATACGCTACCTCTGCGAGCAAAACGCGCGGGTCATCCTCTGCTCCCACCTGGACCGGCCGAAGGGAGTGGTCGAGGAGCGGTTACGCCTCGCCCTCGTGGCGAACCGGCTCTCCGTCCTCCTCGACCGGCCGGTCGTCGCGCTCCGGGACTGCATCGGCCCCGAGGTGGAGAGCGCGGTCGCGGGGATGAGCGGCGGGGATATCGTCCTCCTCGAGAACCTCCGGTTCCACCCGGAGGAGCGAGCGGACGACCCGGCCTTTGCGAAGCACCTCGCCGGCCTCGCGGAGGTCTACGTCAACGACGCCTTCGGGGCCTCCCACCGGGCTCATGCCTCGGTCGTGGGCGTCCCGGAACACCTGCCGGCGGTGGCCGGGCTCCTGCTCGAAAAAGAGGTGAAGACCTTCAGGCGCATCCTGGAAGACCCCGAGAGACCGTTTGCCGCCGTCATCGGCGGGGCCAAGGTGAGCGACAAGTTAGAAGTCCTCGAGAACATCATCTCCCGGGTGGATCTTCTCCTCATCGGGGGAGGCATGGCGGCCACGTTCCTTGCAAGCCGGGGCTACGGGACCGGCATATCGCACGTCGAGACCGACCGCCTGGACGCCGTCAGGGCGATCTCCGCACAAGCGACAGAACTCGGTCTCCGCCTCCTCCTGCCCCGGGACGTCGTCGTCGCGGAGAGGCTGGAGGCGGGTTCGCCGACCCGGGTTGTACCTGCAACAGAGATCCCGGACGGCTGGCTCATCGCCGATATCGGACCCGGGGCGGCCGACGAGTTCAGCCACGAACTGAGCAGATGCCGGACTGTCGTCTGGAACGGGCCGATGGGGGTCTTCGAGGTCCCGGCGTTTGCGGAGGGGACGCGCCGGATTGCCGCGACCCTCGCCAATCTCCGCGGCACCACGGTTGTCGGCGGCGGATCGACCGCGGATGCGGTGGTGCGGTTCGGGCTTGATGACCGGTTGACCCACGTCTCGACGGGCGGCGGGGCCGCGCTCACGATGCTTGCAGGGAGACCGCTTCCCGGCGTCACGGCGCTCGACGATGCGGAGGAGCCGTGAAACGGATCGGCATCCTGACGAGCGGCGGCGACGCCCCGGGGATGAACGCCTGCATCCGGGCGGCGGTGCGCACCGCGCTCGCCCACGACCTCGCCATTGTCGGGATACGCCGGGGGTATACCGGGCTCATCGCCGGCGATACGGTGCCGCTCGACCGGAAGGCGATCCGAAACACCATCCACCTGGGCGGCACGATCCTCGAGACCTCCCGGAACAAGGACTTTTACACCCGGGAAGGACGGCTCAGGGCGGCGGCGGCGATCGAGCGGATGGGGCTTGACGGCGTCATCCTGATTGGGGGTGAGGGGACGTTCCATGGCGCAACCCTGCTCGCCGCCGATACGGATACGGCGGCGCTCGTGGGGGTGCCGGGGAGCATCGACAACGACGTCTACGGGACCGACTACTGCATCGGGTTCGATACCGCGGCGAACTGTGCCGTCCAGGCGATCGACCGCATCCGCGACACGGCCCGGTCTCACGAGCGTCTCTTCTTCATCGAGGTGATGGGGCGGACGGCCGGGTTCCTCGCGCTCGAGAGCGGTATCGCCGGCGGCGCCGAAGAACTGGTCATCCCGGAAGAAGAGGTCTCGATCGACCGGATAAGCGATCGCATACGTGAGGGGTTCATCGTCGGGAAGAAGAGCGCGATCGTGGTGGTGGCGGAGGGAGAGGCGCCGGGCATCTCCTTTCGGATTGCACGGGAGGTCGGGGAACGCCTTGCCTTCGACTCCCGCGTCGTCGTTCTCGGCCACCTCCAGCGGGGCGGGCCGCCGACGATGCGCGACCGGGTGCTCGGGAGCCTTCTCGGTGTCGCCGCCATCGAGGCGCTGCTCGAGGGCCGGAGCGGGTGCATGGTGGGAGAGAGAGGCGGCGACCTGACGTGCACCCCGCTTGAAGATACCTGGCAGAAGAAGAAACCCCTTGACGAGGACTTAGTGCGGATCTTTTCGTTCCTCTCGGAATAGGCGGGGTGCCCGGGCCGGAAGGTCCCTCGCCCTATGGGAACACCGCCCGGACCCCACCAAAAATGGGCAGGACGTTGAAAACTACCCGGGTGAATGATGCGGATGTATTTGCGAACGTTTCGCTGCTCTGTGGATCCCCTTATTTGTCCATGACGGCAACCAGTCTGCCTCTTACGCCGCCTGCTTTGAGTTTTTCCAGGCCCGCAGGGATATCATCGAACCCGATCTCGGTGACGTCCGGCTTGAGGTTGCCCGATGCCATCATCGTGTAGACGCTGGCGATATCGTCGACGTTGCCGCCCTGGCTGCCGAGTATGGTAACCTCTTTCGTGATCAGGGGCATCGTGTTGAGGGTGGTCTCCAGTTTTGCCATGCCGACCAGGACCACGCGGCCGTTGACGCCGACTGCCTCGAGGGCGTCCGCAGTTGTCTTACCGGCCCCGGCAAAGTCGACGATGACGTCCAGGTCGACGTGCTCGGCGACCTCGCTGATCGTTGAGTATGCGGCCTTGCATCCGAGTTTCATGGCCTCTTCCCGTGCGACGGGGTTCCGGGAAGCCGCGTATACGTTGGCGCCCTTGAGGACGGCAACCCGGGTGCCGATCTGGCCCAGGCCACCGATGCCGATGATCCCCATGTTGATGCCGGGCTTAGCCCCGCCCGCCACGGCTACCGCATGGTGGGAGGTCATCCCCGCGTCCGTAGCGGCCGCAGCATAGGGGAATGACACATTATCGGGAATCGGGACCAGCATCTCGACCGGAGCGGTCGACTTCGTGGCGTAGCCGCCGTCCCGGCCGTATCCCCCGCCGTATCCATCCTTGGTGGGCATGGGGCAGACGCCGACTCTATCTCCCACGTTGTATCCGGTGACGCCTTCGCCGACCTCGGTGATGACGCCGGCGTATTCGTGACCGATGATGAGCGGATACTTCATCAGCGCCAGCCACTTCTCATCCTCCATTGCGCCGACGTCCGAGTGGCAGAGCCCGCAGGCTTTCACATCGAGTGCTACGTAACCGGGTTTCGCGACCGGATCAGGTTTTTCAACAAGTCTCAGCGGTTTATGGGTGTAGGTAAATTCCCATCCTTTCATCATAGTTATGCTCTCCTCGTTTCAGCTGCTCCATCCTGTCCGGACGTGCAGTCTCGCGATCCAGCACCTACAATCACAATCCCGCCCAGATATCCGGTCATCCCATGACGTTTCCCCGGCGGCCGGGTTCGAGCGAAGATGCTGGTCGTTCCTGCCGTTGCCGGGGCGCGGGGTCCAGCCCGTCCGCCCGCCCGGCAGGGTTTGTTCGTCTTCTCTACGTTACCACGCAGACCAGCCGGCATCCGCCGGGACGACTGCGCCGTTGACCAGGCTCGCCTCGTCCGATGCGAGGAAGAGAGCCAGGTTCGCGATCTCCTCGGCCTTACCCATACGCGGGTTGGCCCCGACACCGGCGGAGACGAGTTCCATCCCCTCAGGGTGGCTGTGGGTCGTCCGGGAGAGTTCCACCATCTCGGTTGCGACGTAGCCGGGCGCGATGATGTTGGACCGGATGCCCTTCCTGGCATACATGTAGCCGGTGTTCTTTGCGAGCCCGAGGCTCGCGTGCTTAGATGCCGTGTAGGCGGCCCCGCTGTGCCCGCCGTGGGTCCCACCGATGGATGAGACCGTGACGAAGGCGCCCTTGTTGAGTCCCTCGGCGTCGCCGGGGTTCTTGAGCATCACGGGGAGCGCGGCGCGGAACATGTACATCGGGCCGTCGACATTGACGGCAAAGACCTGCTCCCACGTCTTATCGTCGAGGTCTCCGACCGGGGCCACCCTGTCCAGGCTGCCCGCGTTGTTGACGACGATGTCAAGCTTGCCGAACTCTCGGACGGCAGTCTTCACGGCGTTCTTGACGTCCTCTTCCTTCGCGACGTCGCCGGAGACGGCAATGGCCGTGCCGCCTTTCCTGACGACCTCGTCGATGACGCCCTGGAGTTTCTCCTTCCTCCGTGCAATGGCAATGACTTTCGCGCCTTCCGCGGCAAAGCGCTTCGTGATTGCCGCACCCATCCCGGAGCTCGCTCCAGTTACAATTGCTACTTTTCCCTCAAGTCTTCCCATGATAACTCCTCCTTTGCACTGGTATTCGGATCACTTCGAGTCGCAGGCGCGGCCCTTGTCAAGGCCGGTGATCCGGATGCCGCCGAACTGGCACTTGTTCTTGATGTTGAGGCCGATCAGGAGCGGCGTGATCTTCTCGATGATGCAGGCCCGCTCGAGTTTGCCGCAGTCGACGACCTTGATCCCCGGGATCTTCTCGATCAGCGGGGTCACGAGCTCCTTGGCCGCCTTATCGTCGCCGGAAATGAGACAGTCGCAGTCGATCGGTTCGTTCAGCTGCATCCACCAGGTCTGGGAGATGTTGTTGAACGCACAGATCACCTTCGCGTCCGGCAGGATCGACTGGGACCGTTCCGCGGCGGACCCCTCGGGGAGGTCGATGTACTTCGTCGCCGACCCGCCGATGCAGGACTCCAGCGGTCCGGTCGCGTCGAGCAGGGGCTTTCCTGCGGCGCCTTCCTTGATCGAGAGCAGCGTGTCCTTCTGGGCCGCGAGCGGCACCGTGAGGACCAGGACGTCGGCGGCTTTCGCCGCGTCGGGGTTCGTGGCCGCCCTGATGTTCGGGATGTCGCCGAGAAGCTCCTTGACCTTGTCGACACCGGCCTGGGCCTTATCAAGCGTCCTCGAGCCGATGATGACGGTCTCTCCTACCTGTGCAAACCGGAGGGCGATCCCGAGACCCTGACCCCCTGTTCCGCCGATTACTCCAATTGTCATGTCGTTCACCGTTCTGAATTTGTGTTTGTTCTCGTGTTCGTCTCGCTATACTTACATACAGGTGTAGCCACCGTCGACGACCGTGGTCGTCCCCGTGGTGTAACTCGCTTCGTCGCTTGCCAGGTAGACGATGGCCGGGTTCAGCTCGCCGTCCCGCCCGTTCCGGTTCATGGGGACCATGGCCTTCACGTAGGCCTGCCATTCCGGGGACTCGAGCGCGGACTTCGTCAGCGGCGTCGGGAAGAACCCGGGGCAGATCGCGTTCACGGTGATGTTGTACTGTGCCAGTTCGACCGCCATCTGGCGGGTCACGTTGACCACGCCGCCCTTTGCTGCCTGGTAACCGACCGTCGACGCCGTGGCGCCGACGAGGCCGTACATCGAGGCTGTGTTGATGATCCGGCCGTAGTTGTTCTTGACCATCACTTTCGCGAACTCGCGGGCCACCTTGAAGACAGCCGTGAGGTCTACGGCGATCGTCGATTCCCAGCCCTCGTCGGAGTACTCCAGGAACGGCGCCATGTGGGCGTTTCCCGCGTTGTTCAGCAGGATGTCCACTTTACCGTATTCCTTGACGATCTCGCCGACCGCGTTCTTGATCGACTCGGTGCTCGTGACATCGCACTGCACCGCCAGGCACCGGACGCCGAGGGCACGGATCTCCGCGGCGACTTCGTCCAGCTTCTCTTTTCTCCGTGCCATGATGGCGATGTCCGCACCCTGGCCAGCCAGGGCCTTTGCCATCTGCACGCCGATACCCGATGATGCGCCTGTTACGGCCGCAACGCGACCGTGTAAGTCAAACATTGGCATAGTTCTCTCCGATTGGTTACTCAAGAATTACTGCGGGCTTGATCAGATCTTTTGGCTTCTCGTGCATCAGCAAAAGGGCCTCCTCGATATCCTCGAAGTTCGTGAACCGGTGCGTGATCAGCCTGCTCGGGTCGATCCGCCCGGCCTTGACGAGGGCGGCCAGCCGCTCCATTCTCGCCCTTCCGCCGGGGCAGACATCCCCTTTGATCGTCTTGTTGGCGAGGCCTGCGCCCCATGCAGCGAGCGGAATGGGGATCGACTCGGCATGCTCCATGGCGTTGATGTTCCCGAGCGTGCCGCCGGGCTGCAGGACCTCGATCGCCTGGCCGATGGTCTCAACACCGCCGCCGGCCGTGATCGCGGCATCCACTCCCGCACCGTCGGTCAGGTCCATGATCTGCTTGACCGTATCGCCGTTGTGGTAGTCGATGATCTCGGTCGCCCCGTACGCTTTAGCGACCTGCACGCAGTTCGGCCGGCTCCCCACAGCGAGGATCCGTGCAGCCCCGAGCAGGTGCGCACCGGCGACGGCCATCAGCCCGACCGGCCCGATCCCGAAGACGGCGACCGTCGACCCGAGCTGGACGTTGGCCATCTCGGCACCGTAGAAGCCCGTGGTCATCATGTCGCCGATCATGACGGCCTGGTCCAGAGTCACCCCGTCGGGAAGCAGCGCGAGCTGGGCGTCGGCGTCGTTGACGTGGAAATACTCTGCGAACACACCGTCTTTCTGCGTGCAGAACGGCATACCGGAAGCCATCCCGTCGCAGTGCTGGGCAAAGCCCCGTTGCGAGGGGACACGCAGGTAGTTGGGGGTGATCGCGGGGACGATGACCCGGTCGCCGGGCTTGAAGTCCCCGACCTCGTTGCCTACTTCCTCGACGATACCGACAGCCTCGTGGCCCATGATGCGGTCGGGGGGCATGTAGTCGCCCATGTCGCCCCAGATCATATGCAGCTCCGAGGAGCACGGGGCGATGGCCAGCGGCCGAAGAATAGCGTCCCGCGGCCCGGCAACGGGCCTGTCTTTCTCGACCCATCCAATCCTGCCTTTACCAGTTCTTGCAAGGCCTTTCATTCAGTCACCTGTATATGATTGAAAGAAGAGTACGGCTGCCCATATAATTTCGTTTTACTGAGAATCACTAGGGTGCAAGATTTATATGATATTACGAGAGCCAGTCCCCCTGGCCCCTCTCTCAGCGATGAGCCCCTCCGGGGATCCCGACCCCTCTGGAGTACCGGTGCCGGTCACTCCCGCCGATCGCGCAGGTCGCTCGATCAGCGGATCGTATACCATGGATTGTCAGCGAATACCGGGGCTCGACGGCGGGCCGTTCCCGTCGCAGACCTCGGTGGAGACGTCGATCATAAGAGAGGCGAGCTCGCCCGAGGGGAGTTTGAAGAGGTAGTGCCAGATCCAGACGTCGTCTCCCTCCCGGTACTGGAGCGGCGGGAGGAAGACCGGGCGTTCCCGGGCAAAGCCCTGCTGGACGGCCTCCAACAACCCGGGTTCGGCGAGAGCGGGGAAGACATCCCAGACATTCCGGCCGATCAGCTCCTCCTTCTTGAACCCGAGGATCTTCTCGGCCGCCCGGTTGATGTCGTTGAAGACGAACCCCTCACCACCGCGGATCACCCCGTAGACGATCACGCCGTTGCAAGCGTTCTCGAAGAGCGAACGGTACCGCGTCTCCCTGAAGGTCAGATTCTTTCGCTCCCTGCGGTCGCTCGTGATATCCTTGAAGACGATGGCGAACTCGTCCGGCGGGCCGCCGTTCTCCTGCCGGATCGGGGTGAAGTTCACATCAAAGTAGGCCACGCCGGACTTGGTGCTCGGGATCTGCTCCCGCCTCATGCGGTCGAAGTCGCAGGCGAGCTCGATCTCGGCCACCTGGCCTGCATGGACCAGCGACTCGAGCGTTCCCGGGGAACAGGCCAGGGTGAAGATGCTCGCGGCGGAGAGCTGCTCGAAGGTGTACAGCCCGAGGATCCTGAGCGAGGCGGGGTTGGCGTTCAGGATAGCCCCATCGGCGGCGAAGATGATGATCCCGTTTGGAACCGTCCCGAAGAGGGTCGCGATCTTCCACTCCGAGTTCTTCAGGGCGATCTCGATCTTCTTCAACGCGGTGATCTCCCGGAGGGTGACCAGGATCTCCGGGCTCTCGGTCTGCGAGACGATCGGCGCGAAGTTGACGAGATAGATCCGGTCCGTTCGCTCGTCGATCAACTGTATCTCCTCGAGGTAGGTCTCCGATTGGTGGATTCGCTCGATGTTCCGCCGGACCGCAATATCAGAGAAGATCCGGAGGTCGAGATCGAAGAGCGGAACCCCGATCAGGTTGTGGCCCGACCGGATGCCGAGGGTGGCGATGAAACTCGCGTTCACCATGCAGATCCGGAGGTCGGCGTCCAGGATCGCCAGCGCATTCGGGGAATGGTCGAAGATCTCACGCAGGGGCAGGCGGTGCGACCGCCGGTAGAGCTTCTTCTGGCCGAACCGTTCCATGTAGACGTCGCCGTTCGCGGCAAGGAGTTCGAGGTATTTGGCGGCGGAGACGCGGGTGATGCCGAGCTCGTGGGCGACTGCCGTCACGGACATCCCTGTCGTCGCGTGCTCTTCGAGCAGGTCGAGGATCCGGGAAAACTGCTCCTGGTATCCGGTCGCGGAGTCCGTCATGCCGCACCCTGTATCTCGCACAGCCAACCTTGTTGCCGTGATGCCGGGAACGATAGAATTTCAGTGGACATCGTACTTATGACAGGTTGTCGCCCTCACTCTGCAAAATACTTTCTCGTGAGCATACTCCGCCCGGTCGCTTTCCAGGTCACGGACACGACTCCGGGTCCATCGTCGTGATGCCGGAGGCGGAATCGATTCGCATGCGGACTGCCCCGCCCTGAAGGGTGGGGCTTCCCGCTCCGCCACCTTCACCCCCGCAGGATAAAGGTTTCCCTATTGGAGATCGGGGTATACCTGCCACGTATGTTGCGGGAACTGCGGGAGAAAGAGGGTCAACTGCAATAGCAGAGATGCGAAGATTCGGCGTGATCCGGGGGGTCGGATGGGCAGTACTATCCTCTTGCGGTGTTCAAGAAGACAGCAGGGGAAAGAAACGGTGTATCCCGGGAACGGAGATGGACCGGGAGAGCCCTTCCGGGAAATTCGGATAGGCTGTCCCGTCATGACCGGTACCACAATCGGGGAGCGCACATGCCTGTGCGGCACCCCCGTGGTTTCAGGTTGATGTGCTGTATCAGCAGGCGCGGCCCTTGTCGAGGCCGGTGATCCGGATGCCGCCGAACTGGCACTTGTTCTTGATGTTGAGGCCGATCAGGAGCGGCGTGATCTTCTCGATGATGCAGGCCCGCTCGAGTTTGCCGCAGTCGACGACCTTGATCCCCGGGATCTTCTCGATCAGCGGGGTCACGAGCTCCTTGGCCGCCTTATCGTCGCCGGAAATGAGACAGTCGCAGTCGATCGGTTCGTTCAGCTGCATCCACCAGGTCTGGGAGATGTTGTTGAACGCACAGATCACCTTCGCGTCCGGCAGGATCGACTGGGACCGTTCCGCGGCGGACCCCTCGGGGAGGTCGATGTACTTCGTCGCCGACCCGCCGATGCAGGACTCCAGCGGTCCGGTCGCGTCGAGCAGGGGCTTTCCTGCGGCGCCTTCCTTGATCGAGAGCAGCGTGTCCTTCTGGGCCGCGAGCGGCACCGTGAGGACCAGGACGTCGGCGGCTTTCGCCGCGTCGGGGTTCGTGGCCGCCCTGATGTTCGGGATGTCGCCGAGAAGCTCCTTGACCTTGTCGACACCGGCCTGGGCCTTATCAAGCGTCCTCGAGCCGATGATGACGGTCTCTCCTACCTGTGCAAACCGGAGGGCGATCCCGAGACCCTGACCCCCCGTTCCACCGATTACTCCAATCGTCATGTATTAATCACTTCAATTTGTTTACTGTTGTCAGATTCGTGTTCGTTGCTCTATGCATCGGATACGGGTGTATCCGCTGTCGACAACCGCGGTTGTCCCCGTGATGTAGTTCGCTTTGTCGCTCGCGAACTACATGACGGCCGCATTCAGCTGGCCCTCTTTCCCGTGCCGTCCCATTGGGACCATGGCTTTCATTCTTGCTAATCCTGTCGCCTATTCGTCTCAGAGGCCTCCCCAAAACGAACTGCGAACCATAGGCAGGCCTGAGCAAAGCACCTGTACGCAGGTCATCTGCAGTCACACCGATGCCCCTCGCTCCTACCGGAACGGCAGTCGTATATCACGTCAGGGGGTGCGCCCGGTGGAACGGCGGGTCTGTGTGCACCAATGGTGCGATTAACGGCTACCAGATAGCAGGAGCTCGAGAAACCCGGAGGGTTTCGAGTGGGAAGAACGGGAAGGGTGTCCCCTCCCGACAGAGGGTTTCAGGGCGACCTCTCTGAGAAGAAGCTGCGCATTGTACCCCTTAAATGTTTCCATACTGCCCACGCAGTATAATCGCCGTCGATTCCGCTGAAAGAAAACGAGGATAACTGCATCAGGCACATGAGAGACTGCGCCGTTTATGGCGCGAACCGACGTTTCCGACAGGCAATGTCACCCCTTGCCGCGGGATGGCCAACAGACAGCGATGCCGCCTGCGTCGGGCAGTGAGAAACGGGCCTGCTCATGACCCGGTAATTGGATACCTCACCCCGGGAGGCAGAGAAAAGGAGAATTAAGGGTTTTAACAGAATATGGATGCCAGCCGCCTGACACAACCCGGTCTGCAACAGATGCGCGTCCAGCAGGGGGCAGCCCGATCTAGCCGGACTTGCTGCCGGGCAAAGACCCGGCAGAAAGACTCCCGGTGCACTTCGATCCCGTCTCTCCGGTAGTTGCAGATGGACCGGGAGAGCCCCAAAAGAGCGTTCAGACGGACTTCTCCCAGCCCTGGCCCATATCGATGAGGGGCCGCACCTCACCTACCTCGAACGTCACCGAGGCATGGATCATCGCTGCCGCCTCCTTGCCTGCGGCCTCGGCGACTTTTCTTCGGTAGGTATCGAGCGTCTCTCCGGAGGTCGCGTACTCCTTCATCTTCAGGTAGACCCGGAGCCCCTTCCAGTCCGCAAGCGTCGCTCCCTGTTCCATGATCGTGAAGACAGCATTGGGATTCTCCTGCAGGTAGGCAAACGTGCGGTTATTTCCGAGCCCCATCACGACGGTCTTCTCGTCGACCATCATCGGCGAGCCGAAGACCGCCGCATCGATCTTCCCTTCTTTGTTCGCGGTGCTGAGCACACCGAGCCTCGGCTGTTTGTTGAAGTAATCCATCAATTTTGATGACACAGGTACATTCCTCCTCTGGACCAGAACTTATCGTTCCGCCCTAAAAAGGTATGGGTATGGGGCCGCATGAACCCTGTGGGCCGCCGGGAGGTCTCGTTTTGAGGAGATCTCTTCCACCCACGTTATACCGCCAGGAACTCCCCGGGAGCGAGGCTGGTGGCGAGCATCACGGTATTGATCTCGGGGTTCCCGGTCCAGGTGCCGGCTTTCCGGTTCTCCGGGTCCATCCAGAAGCGCTCGATCTCATCGGCGAGCGGGGCGTACTGCATGAGAGCGTCCGCCCGCCGGGAGAGGTCAGGATTCTCACGGACTCGCTCCGCGAGCGCCCTGGCCCCCGACAGGCCGATGGAGAGCCCGAATTCCCGGAAGGCGAGACGGTAATCCGCGGGGTAGCGGAGCGTCCCGCCCCCGGCAAAGGCGGCGAGGCCGGCGAGGGCCGCGTCGAGGACGGATGCCAGCAGGTCGTCGGACATGGACCTGACCTGGCCCGCGAGGTGTGCGATCCTTCCGGCATCGTAAAGGAGGCCGCCGATGCCGAGCGGGTCGTCCGTAACGAGGCTCCCGCCCCGGCAGATGCCGGCCATATCGGCGATCTCGATCGAGAGGTCGATCCCCCCTGCAGATGCGTTGAGCTCGCTGTAGGTGACGAACCCGTCGAGCGGGTCGTGCTGGCCCATAGCGGGGACGAGCGGCCGGGCAAGGTCGATGCTCATCTTCCAGTACATTCTCCTGCCGCCGGAGGGGAGGGTGTCGGTGAACGCGGCGTGGGCAGCCTGTGCAAGTTCCACCGCCCACCGGGTATAGGCCGGGTCTCCGGTCGCCCTGCTCACCCGGTTGAGCGCGTGCATCCACTTCGTGAGGTAGTGATAATACTGCCCGTCACGGTCCCACTCCAGCCGCTCGTCGAACGGCTCACCGAGCCTTCGTTCGGGAAGCGGTTTACCGATCCGGAGTCCGCCCCGGGTCGGGTGCGCCTCGCCCTCCTCTTCGGGAAGTCCGCTGATCCAGCCCGTGCGAGAGTCGTCTTCGCGGTGCCGGCCGAGGGTGTGGTGTACCTGGTCGACGAGGCGGAGGGCGAGGTCGCGGTAGACCCCGTTGCCTGTCCGGCGAGAGAGTTCGAGGTAGTTGCAGACCGCGTAGGCGTCCGTCCAGAGGTAGCGTCTCGGGCGGGTGTGGGGCGGGTCAAGCCCGGTCCGGGCGGCAAACTCCGCCATGAGACCGCGGACGGTTGGGGTGGTCACGTTGTGCGCCATCTCTCCTTCACCGGGGGCTGGCTGATGAGACCGGCGGGCTCATGCTCACCGTGCGCGACCCGGCCCGGGAACCATCCTTCCCCCGGACTCGGGCCGCGGGGGCTTGATCCCGAACTCCGGCAGGATGACGTCGTGGGCGAGGTTGATGAACGCCTCCTGGTCAGGGCCCACCTGGTGCAGCAGGACGCTGTCGTATCCCATATCGACGAATTTGCCCACCTTCTCGATGATCTTCTGCGGGTCAGGGCCGCAGAGGACGTTCTTTGCGACATCCTCTGGTGTCACCATCTGCTGCAACTGCTCAAAGTGTGTCGGGGTGGGGACGATCCAGTTCAGTTCCCCCTTGTTCGCGGCCATAGGGAACCACTCGTATGCCGTGCGCTTCGCCTCCTCCTCGCTCGTGCCGTAGCAGACCACGGTCTCGATCATGCACGATTTGCCCTCGCCGCCCGACGAACGGAACGTTTCGATGACCTCTTCGGGCTTCTGCTCGAAGTGGATGAGCGCGTCGCCGATCTCGCCGGCAACCTCCGCCGAGATCGGCCCTTCCGCTGAGATACGGATCTGCGGTAACTCCCTCGGCAGTTCGTAGATCCGGGCGTTGTCGAGGGTGTAGTAGGTGCCGGAGTAGTCCTGCATGCCACCCCTCCAGAGCGTCCGGATGATCTTCACCGCTTCGCGGAGCATATCGAGCCGCACCGGCTCGGACGTCGGAAAGACGCCGCTGACGACATGTTCGTTCAAACTCTCGCCCGTCCCGAGCCCGAGTTCGAACCTTCCCGGCATCATCGTGGCGGCGGTTGCAGCGGCCTGCGCGACGATCGCCGGGTGATAGCGTATCAGCGGGCAGGTCACGCCGGTGGAGACCCTGACCCGCGAGGTGGCCTGCGACACCCCGCCGATGGTGCACCAGACAAACCCGGCGTGCCCGTGGTTCGAGATCCACGGGAGGTAATGATCGCTGATGCTCAGAAACGAGAAGCCAGCGTCCTCGGCAAGCCTTGCGTTCTTCACCAGTTCGGGCGCACTGTGCGACTCGGTGAAGAGTTTATAGCCAATCTCGACCATGTTTTCTCTCTCCTCTCGGATTCCCCGTCCCTTGCACGGAGGTGCCGGGGTATAGGCGCCGGGAGAGATCGTCACCGGTCTTAAGCGTTGTGCCGATTAAAAAATGGCATTGTCGAGGGGCGGTTCAGTAGCCCGTCGCGTAGTAGTAGCCGTCCTCCTCCCGGACGCGGACAGGGACACGGAAGAGCCCGCCGATAGCGTCGTCGGTCAGCACCTCCGCCTTCGGGCCGTCCTGCCGGACGGCGCCGTCCCGCATCAGGACGACCCGGGAGATCTCGGGGATGATATCGTGGAGGTTGTGGGTCACCAGGATGATGCCGGTGCCGGACTGTGCGATCTTTCGGAGGGTTTTTCTGAAGGTGTGGAGCGCGTGAAGATCAAGGCTGTTCGTGGGCTCGTCGAGGACGAGGGTGCCCGGGTCGTGGACGAGTGCCCGCCCTATCAGGAGCCTGCGGGCCTCGCCCGAGGAGATCTCGGTCATCGGGCGATCGGCAAGGTGGGCGACGTCGAGGAACTCGAGGATCTCGTCGGCCTTCCGCTCCATCGCGTCCGTCACCTCGTGGGAGAGGAAGAGCCCGATGCTCGAGAAGAACCCCGAGAGGACGACCTCGCGGCCCGATATCCTGCGGACGAAAGTCTGCTGGAGGTCGGCGGAGACGACCCCGAGGTGGGACCTCAAGGAGAAGGCGTCCCACGTATCCTGCCCCCGGAACCGGAACGTGACCTCCGGGCCCGGCGAGGAGGGGTAATACTCGCGGGTGATCGCCCGGATGAGCGACGACTTCCCGGCGCCGTTCGGCCCGAGGATGGCGATATGCTCTCCCTCGCGGATCGTGAGCGATACAGAGTCGAGGAGTCTGTGGCCGTCCCGGACGACGCTGACGTTTTTGAACTCGACGAGCGGCGGTGACTGTTGAGCGCCGGCGGTGCTATCGGTCATGCCGGCCGCTCCGTCGGGTGGGGTATTCGGTACAGGGATTCCATCGATTGTCGCTGTGTATGTTGGACGGTTCTCGTCAAAAGGTACGCTTTCGTCACCGCGGGGCACCGAGCAGCGCGGCAACCCTCTCCGGGTCGTCCGTGTAGACGCGGAGGAACCCGGCGGGCTTGAGCGCTGCCCTGACGTGGCCGGGATACCGCAGACTGACCAGGAAACGATAGAGCAACTCCAGCATGAACACCGCAACGCCGACCTCAAAGAAGGTGCGAACGAGGAATTCGGGATCGACAGCCAGGGCGCCCGAATACCGTATCCACCCAACCCACACCCTGACGAAGTATACCCCCGCAATCAGGAGAACCAGGAAGAGTGCAAATGTCC
Organism: Methanoculleus sp.; assembly: GCF_035363275.1. Classification (NCBI taxonomy): domain Archaea; kingdom Methanobacteriati; phylum Methanobacteriota; class Methanomicrobia; order Methanomicrobiales; family Methanomicrobiaceae; genus Methanoculleus; species Methanoculleus sp. Next base: position 33,967 of record NZ_DAOSET010000031.1, read on the forward strand.
AGCGGAGGATGGGAGGGTACGGCCCCTTCACCTCGACCGATCTGAAAGCATCCTTTCCGAAGACGAGCGGCTGAGAACGCGATCTCCGGACGACGATGGCATCCCTGAATGACTCTATCTCAGCCCGTTTCGTATCGAGAGAGAGATGCACCGCGGCATACGCTATAAAGGAGAGGCCTGTGAGGATAAGGAACACGAAGCGCAGGGAGGGGATCAGGAGACCTGCCACGAAGAGTCCGCCGAAGACGAGGATCGAGACCGGTAAAAAACGGGGACTGGTGTAATCCACAAATACGCCCTCGATGACCTCCCGGCTGCAACCTTTAGCGGCTTCGAGCCCGATCTCGCCGTCGGGGGTGGGATACTGTCGGCGGACGGTCCCGGTCACCGCCGCGTTCGGGCACCAGCCGAGTTTCTTCCTGAGATACTCCATAAAGACCGTCATCA